>JBBSCX010000040.1:0-15849 GCA_038249905.1 Burkholderiales bacterium | reverse complement strand
GTTTCACGTTGCTGCGTGAACTGGGCATGGCCGGGCACGGCGGCCTGCTGCCCTTCGAGGCGCTGGTGGCCATCCACATGGCGCACCGGCTGTTCTCGCTGGTGGCCACCCTCGTTCTGGGATCGCTGGCCTGGCGCCTCTGGCGTGCCGGCGAGCCTGTGGCGCGGCGCTTCGGTGTGGCTCTGGCGACGTTGCTGCTGGCGCAGCTGGCCAGCGGCCTGTCGAACGTCGTGCTCGGCTGGCCGCTGGTGGCGGCGATCGGCCACGCCGCTGGCGCCGCGGCGCTGGTGCTGACCCTGGTGCTGCTGCTGGCACGCTCGGCATCGCGACGATCTGCCGCCCAGCCGCTGCGGCATCCGGCAGCCGCCTAAAATGCGCGGTTACCCCCGATGAGCCAGACCCTCGCCGCCCCCCGCCCCGCCATGACACGCTGGGGCCAGTACTACGCGCTGACCAAGCCGCGCGTGGTTCAGCTGATCGTCTTCTGTGCCCTCGTCGGCGTGTTGCTGGCCCAGCGCGGCCTGCCTGACTGGCGCCTGGCCGGCGCGGCCACGCTGGGCATCTGGCTGGTGGCCAGTGCCGCCGCGGCCTTCAACTGCCTGGTCGAGCAGCAGATCGACAGCCGCATGAAACGCACCGCCTGGCGCCCGACGGCCAAGGGCGAGCTGACGACTCCCTACACGCTGAGCTTCTCGGCCGTGCTGTGCGCCCTGGGCAGCGCGGTGCTGTACTTCTGGGTCAACCCGCTGACGATGTGGCTGACCTTCGCCACCTTCGTCGGCTACGCCGTGGTCTACACCGTGGTGCTGAAGCCGCTGACGCCGCAGAACATCGTCATCGGCGGCGCCAGTGGCGCCATGCCGCCGGTGCTGGGCTGGGCCGCGATGACGGGCGACGTAGGCCCCGAAGCGCTGATGCTGTGCCTGATCATCTTCCTGTGGACCCCGCCGCCTTTCTGGGCCCTGGCGCTGTACCGGGTCGAGGACTACCGCCGCGCCGGTCTGCCCATGCTGCCCATCACGCACGGCCCGGAGTTCACTCGGCTGCAGGTGCTGCTGTACACGCTGGTGCTGTTCGCGGCCACGCTGCTGCCCTTCGTCTTCCGCATGAGCGGCTGGATCTATCTTCTTTCGGCGCTGGTGTTGGGCGGCATGTTCGTGGCCTACGCCTGGCGGCTGTGGCGGCACTACAGCGACGCGCTGGCGCGCAAGACCTTCCGTTTTTCGATCTGGCACCTTTCGCTGCTTTTCGCGGCGCTGCTGCTGGACCATTACCTGGGCCCCTACGTGAACCCTTTGCTCGAACCATGGTTGGGCGCCGCCTGAGCGGGGCGGCCGTAGCCGCTTTCATCGCCGTTTTCATAAGCGCGGGCGTGGGGCTTGCGGGCTGCAGCCGCGAAGCCGAGGCACCGCCGAAGCCATCGTTCAACGCCATCGACATCACCGGCGCCGACTACGCCCGTGGCTTCGAGCTCACCGACGCCGACGGCCGCCGCCGCACGCTGGCCGAGTTCAAAGGCCGCATCCCCGTGGTCTTCTTCGGCTTCACGCAGTGCCCCGACGTCTGCCCCAGCACGCTGATCGAGTTGGCAGAAGTGAAGAAGGCGCTGGGCGCCGATGGCGACCGGGTGCAGGGCATCTTCATCACGGTCGACCCGGCGCGCGACACGCCGGAGGTGCTGAAGGCCTATGTCGGCAACTTCGGCGCCGACTTCGTGGCCCTGCGTGGCAGCGAAGCCGAGACGCTTGCCGTGGCCAAGCACTTCAAGGTGTTTTACGCCAAGGTGCCGGGCAAGGGTGGGGCCGACAGCTACACGATGGACCACACCGCGGGCCTGTTCGTGTTCGACGCCCAGGGCCGCGTGCGGCTGTTCACACGCCAGAACAGCGAAGCGCAGGCCTTGCTGGCCGACCTGAAATTGCTGCTGGCCGAGGCGCCGCCGACCTGATCCGGGTGCCCGCGCACGAACGAGGCGGGCACTCCAACAAAAACGGCCCCCAGCGGGGCCGCGATGGCAAGGTCTCAGGCGCTCAGGCCACTTCCAGCGCCTTGCGCATCTTCTTCATCGCCGCTACCTCGATCTGACGGATGCGCTCGGCGCTGACGCCGTATTCGGCCGCCAGTTCGTGCAGCGTCATGCCGCCGGAACTGTCGTCGTTGACCTTGAGCCAGCGCTCCTCGACCACGCGGCGGCTGCGGGCGTCCAGCACGCCCAGCGCCTGCGCGATGCCGTCGCCCGACAGCCAGTCGCGGTGGCGCGCCTCGATGCGGCGCGTCGGCTCGGTGCTGTCGTCGGCCAAGTAGGCGATGGGGGCGTAGCTCTCCTCGCCGTCTTCGGTCTGCGGCTCCAGCGCGACATCGCCGCCGGACAGCCGCGTCTCCATCTCGATCACCTCGTCGGGCTTGACGTTCAGGGCGCTGGCAACGATGGCGACTTCAGCCGGGGTCAGTGTGTTGCGGTGCGTTTGGCCGTCGCCGGCCTCGCCCTTGAAGCCTTGCTTCATCGAGCGCAGGTTGAAGAACAATTTGCGCTGCGCCTTGGTCGTGGCCACCTTGACCATGCGCCAGTTCTTCAGGATGTACTCGTGGATCTCGGCCTTGATCCAGTGCATCGCGTAGCTGACCAGACGCACCCCTTGCTCGGGGTCGAAGCGCTTGACGGCCTTCATCAGCCCGACATTGCCTTCCTGGATCAGGTCGCCGTGCGGCAGGCCGTAGCCCAGATACTGGCGCGAGATCGACACCACCAGACGCAGGTGCGACAGCACCAGTCGGCCGGCAGCCCCGACGTCGCCCTGGCTTTGCAGCCGGCGCGCAAACGAGACCTCTTCTGCCAGCGTCAGCATGGGCAGGCGGTTGACGGCGCTGACGTAGGCGTCCAGGTTGCCCAGCGAGGGCAGCAGGGCCCAGGGGTCGCGGACGGAAAGGGCGGCATTCTTGTTCATGGCAGATAGGACTCCGGCATGCGGGTCAGGTTCCGCAAATACTAGCACTCGCCTGATGTGAGTGCCATTCTGTGGTCGGCAAGTCGCAAGGTGTCCCGCGAAATTCTCGCCAAGTCTCAATCTGCGCGAAAGTGCTCGCTCACATCCCCCAGCGTGTCTCGATCCCCTCCAGCACCTCGTCGATCAGGCGCAGGAAGCGCGCCACATCCACCGGCTTGGTCACGTAATGCATCGCACCCAGGGTCAGGGCTTCTTGCATGCGGCCGGGTGTGGCGTCGGCAGACACCACGATGACGGGGATGTCGGCCACGCTGTCATCGTTCTTCAGATGGCGCAGCAATTCCAGACCGCTGATGTCGGGCAACTGCATGTCCAGCAGGATCAGGTCGGGTCGCTGTCGGCGCACAGCGGAGACGCCGTCCAGACCCATGGTCGTCACGTCCATCACGATCTGCGGCCGCTGCAGCAGGATGCCCCGCATCACTTCGACGTTCGTCAGGTTGTCTTCGACGTAGTGCACACGCCGCTGCTGATACGGGGGCACGGCGGCGGCGGCGACGGGTTCGACCTCCGCCGGCACCGGCGCCTCGGCACGCGGCAGTCGCAGGACGAAGGTGGACCCTGCGCCGGCCTGGCTGTAGGCATCCAGATCGCCGCCCATCAGTTCGGCCAGGCGGCGGCTGATGACGAGGCCGATGCCTGTGCCTTCGACCGAGCTGTGCTCGCGCCCCAGGCGGTTGTAGGGCTGGAACAGCTCGCCGAGTTGCTCCGCCGTCATGCCCAGGCCAGTGTCGCTGACCAGGATCTCGACCGTGTCTGCGGCCGTCGCGCGCGCCTGCACCGTCACCGTGCCGCCGCTGCGGTTGTACTTGACGGCATTGCTCAACAGGTTGGTCAGCACCTGCTTCAGGCGTGTCGGGTCGGCCGTGACGGCCAGGGTCTCGGCCCCCTCCAGGCGTTCATCGAAGCGGATATTGCGCTGGGTGGCCGCGGCGGCCACCAGCGCACGGCACTGTGCCAGCAGTGGCGCCACGGTCAGCGGCTGAGGCGACAACTGCACGGCGCCGGCTTCGATGCGCGCCAGGTCCAGGGTCTCGTTGATCAGTTCCAGCAAGTGCCAGCCGGCGCGTTGCACCTGTTGTGTCCATTCCTGCTGGTGGGGGGCCAGCGCCGGCTCGCGGTCCATGCCCAGCAACTGCGAAAAGCCGATCATGGCGTTCAGAGGCGTGCGCAGCTCGTGGCTCATGCGCGACACGAAGTCGCTCTTCGCCTGGCTCGATGCCTCGGCCCGCTGCAAGGCACGCTCCGACGCTTCCAGCCGCAGGTGCTCGGTGATGTCCTCGACCACGCCGACCATGCGCTGCACCTGTCCGTTGGCGCCGCGCAAGGCGGTCACGCCGGTACGCACCCACAGCCAGCGGCCGTCTGCACCGGCCATGCGCATTTGCCGCTGAGCCAGGGTGATGCGCCCGGCGATCAGTTCGCGGCGCAGGCGCAGGTTGCCGTCCAGGTCGTCGGGATGGGTGATGTCGGCGAGCGACAGCCCAGGCACGGACTCTGCGCTGCGCCCCAGCATCTCTGCCAGGCGCGGGTTGATATCGAGCAGACGGCCGCGCGGGTCCACGAACATCACGCCGATGGGCACATGGTCGAGGATGCTGCGCAGCCGCACCTCGCTCTCGGTCAGCGCGTCCTGGGCGCGGGTGCGTTCCTGCATCTCGCGCCGCAATTCGGCCGTGCCCAGCGCTACGGCACGCTGCGTGCGCCGGGTGTGGCCGGTGACGACGAGCAGCAGCGCCCCCAGCAGCGCCGATGCCGACAGCCCCACCAGCCACAGCAGCCAGGCGGCCTCGCGCTGCTGGCCGGGTACGCCACGCAGCGGCGCGCTCACTTGCAGCTCCAGCGGCCGGCCGCCGAAGGCCAGCGCGCGCTGGGTCAGGAAGGTGTCGGCCCTCCTGGCCTCGGCAGGTCGCACGGTCGCGGCGGATGTTGCAGCGGGCGCCGCAGCGGGTGCAGCGGCGGATGTCGCCTTCCGGCTGCCGCTGCGCGCCAAAGCGTCGACGACACAGCCGGGCGAGCCCCCCAATAACTGGCGCGCGGCATCCGGGGCGCGGTCGAACAGGCACCATTGCAGGTAGCTCTGGTCCGGCCGTCGCAGCCGCGCCAGCAGGGCTTCGGTTCGGACTGCCACGAAGACGATGCCGCGAAAGGCCGCCTCGCGCGCTGCGGCGTCGGCAGGCGGGCCGCCACGTCCCGGGCCTTCGTCGTACAAGGCCTGAAAAAGCACCATGCCCGTCTCGTCGTTGGCCGACTGCGTCAGGCGGAAGCCCGCGGTGGCTGCCGGCTCACCGCTGCGGCGCGTGGCCAGCACGGCGGGCCGCGCTGCCGGCACCGACAAGGCGTTGACGCCCAGCGCCGCCTCGTTGCCGGCGCGCGGTTCGATCTGCCGCATGGCCACCACGATGTCATCGTTTGCGGCCAGCGAAATCCCTTCGCGCTCGAACACCCGGTAGCCGGCGATGCCCTCAACGCGCGCGCCGGCTTCAAACGCCGCGAGCTCGCCGCGGGGCACCGCGACGCTGTAGCCCAGGCTTTGCAGCGCCATCGGCTGCTGCAGCCACCAGCGCGCAGCCTTGCGCAGCGCCGCCGCGTCCAGTTCACCGGTGGCCAGCGAAGCGCTGTGCACCGCCTGCAGTGCGCCCATCGGGGCGCGCAGGCGCGCTTCGGCCTCGCTGCTCAGGCGGTCGGCGTCGCGCTCGAAGGTGGCCCGCAGGCGCTCGGTATCGCGCTGCTCCAGCATCGTCATCGCGGTCACCAGCAGCATGCTGACCAGCAGCAAGGGCACGCCCAGTGTCAAGCGCCGCGGCTGCCAGTCGTCGCGCGGTCGACCGATCAGGGTCAGCACCAGCGGCGCACCGATCAGCACGCCCGCGGTGTCGCCCAGCCACCAGGTGAACCAGGTCGAGCCGACGAGCCCGTGGTCCAGCGCGCCCAGACCCAGCAGTGCCGACGTGGCGATGCTGGGGCTCAGCAGGCAGGCCACGCCCGCACCCAGCACCCCGGCAAAAAACACATCGCGCGGATGGTTCAGCGTCAGCGGCTGCGAGCAGAAGCGCCGCACCAGCAATGTGCCCAGCGCGGCCTGCAGCACGGCACCCAGCGCGACGATGGCGGGCAGCAACAGGTCCGGCGGCTGCCCCGGGCTGCGCAGCGTGGCCAGCAGAAGGTTGACCGAGAAGGCGCCCAGCGCCACGCCCGGCAGCGCCGATCGGCCGTAGACCAGCGTGGCGGCCAGTGCCAGCCCGGCCGAGGGGTACAACGGCGAGGCATAGCCCGGCGCTTCGGCCAAGGTCAGCGCCATCCAGCCGACCAGCGCATAGCCCGCGGCGGTGGCCAGGGCCACGATCCAGCCCGCCGGCGGCTCGGCTTCGAACCCGCCCGGGGCGGGCACTTTCGCAGAGGGGCGCTGGTGCATGCCGTGACTCTAGTCGTGCCCACCCGCCGGGGCAGGCGAGCGCCTTCTGGGGGACAACGCCGAGCGTCGCCTAGACGCTGAACAGGAAGTTCAACACATCGCCGTCCTTGACCACGTACTCCTTGCCTTCGGCGCGCATCTTGCCGGCGTCCTTGGCACCTTGTTCGCCCTTGAGGTGGACGAAGTCGTCGAAGGCGATGGTCTGGGCGCGGATGAAGCCGCGCTCGAAGTCGGTGTGGATCACGCCCGCGGCCTGGGGCGCGGTGGCGCCGACATGGATGGTCCAGGCCCGCACCTCCTTCACGCCGGCGGTGAAGTAGGTCTGCAGGCCCAGCAGGGTGAAGGCGGCACGGATGAGCCGGTTCAGGCCGGGCTCGTCCTGCCCCATCTCCTGAAGAAACAGGGCCTTGTCCTCGTCGCCCATGCCAGACAGTTCGGCCTCGGTCTTGGCGCAGATCGCGACCACGGGCGCGTTCTGTTTCGCCGCGTACTCGCGCAGGCGGTCCAGGTAGGGGTTGCTGTCGAAGCCGGTCTCGGACACGTTGCCAACGAACATCGCCGGCTTGGCCGTGATCAGGCACAGCGGCTTCAGGATCACGCGTTCTTCCCGGCTGAAATCGATGCCGCGCACCGGCTGCGCCTGGTCGAGTGCGGCCTGGCATTTCTCCAGCACCTTCACCAGCGCCGCCGCTTCCTTGTCGTTGCCGCTGCGCGCGGCCTTGACATAGCGATGCAGGCTCTTCTCGACCGTGGCCAGGTCGGCCAGGCAGAGCTCGGTCTGGATGACCTCGATGTCGTTGATGGGGTCGACCCGGCCGGCGACGTGGATGACGTTGTCGTCATCGAAGCAGCGCACCACATTGACGATGGCGTCGGTCTCGCGGATGTGACTCAGAAACTGGTTGCCAAGGCCCTCGCCCTGGCTGGCGCCGGCCACCAGCCCGGCGATGTCGACGAACTCGACGATGGCCGGCACGATGCGCTCGGGCTTGACGATGGCGGCCAGCGCCTGCAAGCGCGGGTCGGGCAGCTCGACGATGCCGACGTTGGGCTCGATGGTGCAGAAGGGGTAGTTCTCGGCCGCGATGCCGGCCTGGGTCAGCGCGTTGAAGAGGGTCGACTTGCCGACATTGGGCAGGCCGACGATGCCGCACTTGAGGCTCATGCTGGGGGCTTTCGCAGGATCGATCGGAGGAGGGGCGCACCCGCAGGGCGGCAGCCGGCGATTTTCCTACACTCGGCCACCAGCCACCCGGAGCCCGCAGATGAGCACGTCGAGACCGACCCTGAGCCCGCACTTCAAGGACCTGGGTGGCGGCTTCACCGTGCGCCGCCTGCTGCCGGCGGCGGCGCAACGCGCGGTCGGGCCCTTTGTCTTCTTCGACCACTTCGGCCCCATCACCGCCGGGCCCGACGACAACCACGATGTGCGCCCGCACCCGCACATCGGCCTGGCCACCGTCACCTACCTGTTCGAAGGGGCGATGCAGCATGCCGATTCCACCGGCGCGGTGCAGCGCATCGAGCCCGGCGCCGTCAACTGGATGACGGCCGGCAGCGGCATCGTCCACAGCGAACGCACACCCGCGGATTTGCGCGGCCGCCCGCGCTGCAGCCACGGCCTGCAGTTGTGGATGGCGCTGCCCGAGGCTGATGAAGAAGGGCCCTGCAGCTTCCACCACACCCCCGCCGCCGCGCTGCCTGAACTGGAGGTCGGCGGGGCGCGGGTGCGTGTGCTGGCCGGCGAGGCCTTCGGTGCGGCGTCGCCGGTGCAGGTGCGCAGCCCGACGCTGTACCTGGACATCGTGATGAGCGCGGGCGACGCCTTGCCGCTGCCGCTGGCCGAGGAACGGGCGCTGTATGTGGTCGAGGGCGCGCTGTTGCTCGACGGCAGCCCGCTGCCGCCGCAGACGATGACCGTGCTCGCGCCTGGCGACGAGCCGTTGCTGTCGGCCGACGGCGAGGCCCGCGCGGTGCTGATCGGCGGCGCGCCGCTGGGACATCGGCACATATGGTGGAACTTCGTTTCGTCGCGCAAAGAACGCATCGTGCAGGCCGCGGACGATTGGGCCGCAGGGCGCTTTGCCGCGGTGCCCGGCGAGACCGAGTTCATCCCGCTGCCTGAACCTGGCCCCAGGGGCTGAACGAAGTGCGAACAGCGCCGGCGGGCCGCCGCCGGCCCTAGTACTTCCAGGACCCGGCCACCGCCTGCCCGCAGCGCAGCGTGCGCCCGAAGCCTTCCAGCACCACGGTGTTGACACCGAAGGTGAGGCCGCCGTCCAGGCGCGGGTCGGCGCGGAAGGTGGCCAGCGTGGCACCGGGCTCGTCCGAAGTTGCGGCGGTCATCGGGTCCACATTCGGGATGCTGCAGCGCACGCAGGGCTTGACCAGCTGCAACCGCACCGGGCCATCGTCGGTGCTGACGGTCAACGTATCGATGTGGTCCTCGTCCCAGGCCTGCAGCCCGGCCAGCACGAGATTGGGACGGAAACGCGCCATCGTCACCGGCGCCTGGCCGCGGGCGCCAAGGCGGGCATTGAGGTCGTCCAGCGAGGCGCTGTTCGTCACCAGCAGCGGGTAGCCGTCGGTGAACTGGTTCTCGGCCTGCACCGCACCGGTCCAGCGCTGGCTGGACAGGCGCCGGTGTTCCGGGTCGAAGCGCACCAGGCGCAGCGGGCGGCTGTTGTTCGAACGCAGATCCGAATGTGGGTCCAAACGCAGATCCGAGTGCAGATCCGGACGCAGGAAGTCGCTGATCCACTGCGCCGCCAGCGCGCCCATCTCGAAAGCCGGCACGACGTCGTCCCAGACGCGCACGCGCGTGGGTGCTTCGACCCGATCCAGGCTCAGGTGCAGGGCCAGCATGCCCGGGGCACGCAGCACCAAGTCGTTGCCCTTGAACTGCGGGCTCAGCAGCGCCAGGCGCGGCAGTTCTCGCTGGGTCAGCATGTCGCCGTCGGCATCGACCACCATCCAGGCGCGGTCCAGGTCCAGCCCGGTTTCCACCAGCAGGGCGCTGGCGGGCGTCAGGGCGCCGCCGCTCTTCACCGGGTGCAGGTGCAGGGCGGCCAGTGTGGCCTGCAGTTCGGCGTCGGCGGGGTTGGGGTAGGGCATGGAGGGCGGTGGAGACTGGACGAAGGGGCCGGAGGATGCAGACCCTCGGCGCGGGGACAGGACGTCAGGGGCCAGGGACAAGGAACCGGGGCGCGATTGTGCCGCGGGGCGCTGCCTACAATCTGCCCCCATGGCGAGCCCCGAGGTGCTGGTGCGAGGCGATGGTGTGGTCGCATTGGCGGCGGCGCTGGCGCTGTCGCGCCAGGGCTTGAGCGTGGCGCTGCTGGGTCCGGGCCCGGCGCCTGCTGCAGCCACCGCCGCAGTCACCACCACTGCCGGTGGCGATGTGCGCGCGTATGCGCTGAACCCGGCCTCGGTGGCGCTGCTGCAGCGCCTGAAGGTGTGGGACGCGCTGCCCACCGATGCACGAACCGCCGTGTACGACATGCATGTCGAAGGTGATGCCCCGGGCGCGGTCATCGACTTCTCGGCCTGGGCGCACGGTGCGGACGCGCTGGCCTGGATCGTCGACGCCGCAGAGCTGGCATCCGCGCTGCGCACGGCGGTGCGATTTGCGCCGCATGTCACCGCGGTGACGCAGCCCCTGCCAGCGGCCTTGCAACTGGTGGCCGAAGGCCGCGACGCCGCCACGCGCAGCCGCCTGGGCGCACGCATGCCGCTGCAGCGCTACGGCCACAGTGCCATCGCCACCCGCCTGGCGACCAGCCAGCACCACGGCGGCCTGGCGCGGCAGTGGTTTCGCAGCCCGGACGTGCTGGCCCTGCTGCCGCTGGACCGGCCGCGGCCTGGCCATGGCCTGGCGCTGGTGTGGTCGTTGCCCGAGGATCGCGCCGAGGCCTTGATGGCCCTGCCCGACGCGGCCTTCGAGCAGGCACTGATGGACGCCACCGGCGCCGCCGCCGGGGCCTTGACGCTGGCCGGCCCTCGCGCCACCTGGCCCTTGATGCTGGGCCGGGCCGATCCCGTGGTCGGCCCCGGCTGGGCGCTGCTGGGCGACGCTGCGCATGTCGTGCATCCGCTGGCCGGACAGGGCCTGAATCTGGGTCTGGCCGATGTCGCGGTGCTGGCGCGGGTGCTGGCCGATCGCGAGCCCTGGCGCGCGCTGGGCGACGAGAAAATGCTGCGCCGCTATGCCCGCGAGCGTGCCGCCGCCACGCAGGCCATGGGCGAGGTCACCGACGGCCTGTTGCGACTTTTTGCCAGCCCCGCGCCGCTGGTGCGGGAACTTCGCAACCGCGGGCTGGGTCTGGTCAACGGCCTGCCCTTGCTGAAGCGGGTGCTGACCGCCCGCGCGCTGGGGGCCTGAGCGGCGTGCCGTCGGGCCGTCCCCGCCTTCCCATCCGCATCCAGTCCGCATCCAGTCCGCTCCACTCTGGCCCTTGCCATCCGAAGCAGTCCGGCCCCGCCGTAAGTTGGCGTCGCCCCGGCCGACCACCCTGTCAGACGAGACCCCCCGCGCATGAAGCTTTCCCGACCCCTTCGTCCCGCCCGCCTGCTGCTTGCCGTGCTGGCGCTGGCCGCTGCCATGCCACTGCTGGCGCAGGAAGCTGCGATCCGCAAGAACCTGGCCGAACGCCTGCCCAACCTGCCCAGGATCGACGAGGTGCGGCCCACGCCGGTGCCCGGCGTCTTCGAGGTGCGCTTTGCCGGCACCGAGATCCTGTACAGCGACGCCAGTGGCGACCACATCTTCGTCGAGGGCTCGCTGGTCGAGACCAGGTCGATGAGCAACCTCACCGAGGCGCGCATCGAGAAGTTGATGGCCATCGACTTCGACAAATTGCCGCTGAAGGACGCTTTTGTCTTCAAGCAGGGCACGGGTGCGCGGCGCATGGCCGTGTTCGTGGACCCCAACTGCGGCTACTGCAAGCGCTTCGAGCGCGATCTGCTGACGGTCAAGGACGTCACCATCTACACCTTCTTGCTGCCCATCCTGGGCCCGGATTCGGTGGCCAAGTCGCGCGACATCTGGTGCGCGAAGGACGCCGGCCTGGCCTGGCGCGGCTGGATGCTGGACAACAAGCTGCCGCCTGTGGCCGCCGCCAAATGCGACAGCCAGGCGCTGGACCGCAACCGCGATTTCGGCCGCAAGAACCGCATCAACGGCACCCCGGCCGTGGTGTTCGAGGACGGCACGCGCAAGCCCGGGGCGCTGCCGCCCGACCTGGTCGAAAAATTGCTTGCCGCGGCCGCGAAGAAGGGCTGAAGCTTGCGTTGACCTGGCCTTCGGCGGCCCCTGTGCTTCTGCGGCCCGTGTTCTGCCGCCCACCCTGCCGCCCACGGCTTGAACGCCGCCGGCCGACAATGCCGCGATGACAGCTGCAGACACCGCCACGACGTCGCCCGAGGGGGCCGCACGCTCGACGCGTGCGCTGGCCCTGGGCTATGCCGGACTGATGCCCTTCGTGGGCGGTGCCGCACTGCTGTGGCTGGTGCGGCCTGAATTGCAGCCCTGGGTCGAGGCCGCGCTGACGGCTTATGCAGCCGTGATCGTGTCCTTCCTCGGCGGCATCCACTGGGGCCTGGCACTGCGCCAGGCCGCGCCGCCGGCAGCCCTGCTGGCCTGGGGCGTGGTGCCCTCGCTGGTGGCCTGGGTGGCCGTGTTGATGGCGCCGCAGGCCGGTCTGGTGCTGCTGGGGTCGATGCTGCTGCTGTGTTATGCCGTCGACCGGCGCCTGTACCCCGCGCAGGGCCTGGGGGACTGGCTGGTGCTGCGTTTTCGGCTGAGCACGGTGGCGGCGCTGTCCTGCTTCGTCGCTGCGGCCCACGGCTGAGCCGCGATGGCGCCGGCCGCGCCGCGCGGCGACGCGCATGCGCCGACCGTGACCGGGCTGGCGCGCCGCGGGCGAGTGTGGAGGCTGGGGGCCGCGGTGCTGCTGACCCACCTGTGGCTGGCGACACAGGTGCCGGCCGCACGCCTGGGTGCCGGCGCGGCGGAGCGCGCACCACCCCGCATCGACGTGGCCTTCGTGCGTGAACTGGCGCCGGCCTTACCCACGGTTCGCCCGGCCCCGCCGTCGCTTGCGCCCCCTCGCAAGCCGCGCCCGCAGGCCCTGCCGCCCGTGGCGGCGGCGGCCGCTTCTGCGACAGTCGCCACCGTGCCGGACGAGCCCGTGCCGATCGCGCAGTCCGAAGCCGCGACGGCCTTGCCCGAGCCCGTCGCCGTTGCGGCATCGCAGCCCGCTCCCGATGCGCTCGGCGCGCTGGCTGCGCTGGCTGCCGCGCCCGCTGCCGCGCCCGTCGCCGCGCCGGTTCTTGCACCTCTGGCGGATGACGCCGTGTCTGCAAACGCAGCCACGGCGCCCCCCCAGGCGGTGGCCGCCGCCTCCGCCCCGCCGTCAGCGCCGGGGCCGGGGCCGGCCTTCGACTGGCCACCGTCCACCCGGCTGAGCTACATCCTCCGCGGCAACTACCGCGGCCCCGTGGAGGGCCAGGCGCAGGTGGAATGGCTGCGTCGCGGCACGCGCTACCAGGTGCACCTGGACCTGGCCATCGGCCCGCGCTTCGCGCCGCTGATCAGTCGCCGCCTCAGCAGCGACGGCGAGATCACCCCCGAGGGTCTGCGTCCGCAACGCTACGACGAAGAAACCAAGGTGGCGCTGCGTTCGCCCCGGCACGTCACCGTCCACCTCGACCCCGAGCAGGTGCGCCTGCCCGGTGGCGCCGTGCTGCCGCGGCCGCCGGGGGTGCAGGACAGCGCCAGCCAGTTCGTGCAACTGGCGTGGATGTTCAGCCTGCAGCCGGGGTTGCTGGCCACGGGGCGGAAGATCGAGTTGCCGCTGGCACTGCCGCGGCAACTCAGCGTCTGGACCTATGACGTGGTCGGCCCCGAAACGCTGAGCACGCCGGTGGGCGCCTTGCCCACCGTGCACCTGCGCCCGCGGCGCGAGGCGCGCCCGGGTGGCGACCTTGTCGCCGAGCTGTGGGTGGCGCCGACGCTGCAATACCTGCCGGTGCGCATCCTGGTGCGGCAGGGCCCGGAGGTCTGGATCGACATGCAGATCGAGCGCCTGCCGCAGCAGGCCGACGCGACCGCGATGCCGGTGCCTGTGCCGGTGCCGGCTGCGGTGCCGGTGCCGCTGCCGATGCCGATGCCGATGCCGATGCCGATCTCGGCGCCAGTGCCGGCTTCGGCGCCGGTGCCGGACGCGGCACGCTGACCGACGCCGCCGTCGAGCGCATCACCGGTCCCGTCGCGATCGCGCCGTCATCAGGACGTGACCCGCGCGCAACCAGGATGCAATCAGGCCCCGATCATTCCCCAATCAGGCCCAATCAGGCCGCAATCACGACGCAATCACGACGCAATCAAGGCGCAATCAAGGCGCAATCAGGACGCGCCGAACCTCGCCGCGTAGTCGGCCGCGGCCTGGCGTCCGCGCATGTTGGCCACGCTCTGCACCGCCAGCAGCAGCAGCGGACGCAGTTCGTCAAGGTCGCGGCTGCGTTCCATGCGGATGGCCAGGGTATCCGAGGCCGGGCCGATCAGATCGTTCAGCGTGCGCACGGCATCGCGGCGCAGGCGCTCGAAGTCGGCGCCCGGGGCTGCGGTGGCGCCGGCCGCTGCCTTGCTCGCGACCGCAGCCGGGGCGGGTGCCGCCACCGGCCGCGCGCTCGCTGGAGGTGCCACCTCGGCCGCGACTTCGATGAAGCCCTGTTCGCGCAGGGCGGCCAGGGTCTCGTCGGGTTGCTGCAGCAGCAGACTGCGCAGTTCGGTGTCGCTGCGCTTGCCATCCACCAGGATCAGCGCACCGCGCAGACGCGGCGGCAGGCGGTGGGCGCGCGTTTCCATCTCGGCCACGCCCTTGGCGGTCTTGCGGTGCAAAGTGGCCATGCGGGCAGGGTCGACGCGTGCGGCGGAGTGGGCGAGGGACGGTGGCCTGAGCACATCAGGCGGCGCAGGGGGCGCCTGTGCAAAACAGCCGCGCAGCTTAACCCTTGCGCGAACCTGACGCGCAGGCGGGCGCTGGGGCCGGTGTCACGATCCGTGAAGGCCGCAACGGTGCGTGCCGCCATCGCCGGGGCGCTTGGTGTCGGGACGCTTGTTGTCGGCACGCTTGTCGACAGGCTCGCTCGACAGGCGCGCTCGTATAGTCCCGGCGCCCATCACCGACCCGCGCCAAGGAGAGACACCGATGACCCCTGACACCCCCGCCCTGACCCCGCCCGCCGATCCGATGGTGCTGAGCGCCGTGCACGGCGATGGCCCGCGGCGCACCGGCCTCGTCACGCTGAACCGCCCCAAGCAGCTGAACGCCCTGAACGACGCGCTGATGGACCAGCTGGGCGCGGCGCTGCTGGCCTTCGACCGCGACCCCGCCATCGGCTGCATCGTGCTGACCGGCAGCGAGCGCGCCTTTGCCGCCGGCGCCGACATCGGTGCCATGGCGCAGTTCAGCTACATGGACGCCTACCAGGGCGACTACATCACGCGCAACTGGGAGACCTTGCGCCAGGTGAAGAAGCCGGTGATCGCGGCCGTGGCCGGTTTTGCCCTGGGCGGCGGCTGCGAACTGGCGATGCTGTGCGACTTCATCATCGCCGCAGACAGCGCCAAGTTCGGCCAGCCCGAGATCAAGTTGGGCATCATCCCCGGCGCCGGCGGCACGCAGCGGCTGCCGCGCGCGGTGGGCAAGTCCAAGGCCATGGACATGGTGCTGACCGGCCGCATGATGGACGCGGCCGAGGCCGAACGTGCTGGCCTGGTGTCGCGCGTGGTGCCGGCCGATCGGCTGCTGGAAGAAGTGCTGGCCACGGCTGACCTGATCAACGCGATGGGCGGCCCCAGCGTCGCGCTGGCGAAGGAATGTGTCAACCGCGCCTTCGAGAGCAGCCTGGCCGAAGGCGTGGGCTACGAGCGGCGGGTCTTCCACTCGCTGTTTGCGACCGAGGATCAGAAGGAAGGCATGGCCGCTTTTGTGGCCAAGCGCAAGCCGGTGTTCACGCACCGCTGAGTGGGCGCACTCGGACGTCGCCAGACGCCCTCAGACGCCTTCAGACGCCTTCAGACGCCTGGGGGCGTCACGGCACCAGCCAGCGCGCCCCCAGTGCGTCGAAGCGCGCGCGACGGTGGCCCTCGGCATGCAGTTCCAGCCAGTCCACCGACTGCACCGCGGCCTCGACGACGGCGAAGTGCGCGCGTTCGCTGAGGTGGCCGGGTGCCTCGTCGCGGCCGCCCTCGGGCACTGGCGTGGCGAGCGTGCTGCCGGGGGCGCGCGGCGACAGATAGTCCTGAGCCGCCGGCGAAAGCTTCAGCCGCGTCCAGCGCGACGACACCGCCAGGCCCTCGGTCTTCGCGGTCAGCGCCACGCGCAGGCGCAGCTGCCAGCCCAGGCGCCGGCTCCACATCACCAG
>JBBSCX010000039.1:0-15854 GCA_038249905.1 Burkholderiales bacterium | reverse complement strand
GGTGGAGGTGGTGGTGCGGGGGGTGGCGCGGGCGGACGGTGAAGTTGGCGAAGGCGGCGACGTTGGCGCCGGTGGCGCCGGTGGCGGGGTCGAGATCGACGTCATCGACAACGGTCCCGGGCTGGACGCCGAACAGCTGTCACGGCTGTTCCAGCCGTTCGAGCGGGCGGGTGCGCAGCGCGGCGCGGTGGCCGGCACCGGCCTGGGCCTGGCACTGAGCCGCGAGTTTGCGCAGGCCATGGGCGGCAGCCTGACGGTGGCCAGCCGACCGGGCGAGGGCTCGACGTTTCGCCTGCGACTGCCGGTCGAGCCGACTCAAGTCACTCGTTAGGTCACCGCTGCGTCGCCCTGTTCGAAGCGGAAAACCGCCACGCTGGCCATCAGGTTCGGCCAGCGCCGCACCACACCCCCGCCCTGCAGGCCGAAGCGGTCCGTCACCCGCAGGCCGCACTTGCGGGCGAGTTGCTCGAAGTCGGCCAGTGTGCCGACGCGGATGTTGGGCGTGTCGAACCACTGGTAGGGCAATGTGCGCGTCACCGGCATGTGCCCGCGCAACACGCGCAGCCGGTTGGGCCAGTGCGCGAAGTTCGGAAAGCTGACGATGCCGATGCGGCCCACACGCGCCGTTTCGCGCAGCATGTGTTCGGTGCGCCTCAGGTGCTGCAGGGTGTCGAGCTGCAGCACGACGTCGAAGCTGTGGTCGTCGAACAGCGCCAGCCCTTCTTCGAGGTTCAACTGCACGACGTTGACGCCGCGGGCGACGCAGGCGCGCACCTTGTCGTCGTCGATCTCGACGCCGTAGCCGCTGCAGCCCTGGGTGTCGCGCAGCAGGGCCAGCAGTTCGCCGCCACCGCAGCCCAGGTCGAGCACACGGCTGCCCGGCGGCACCAGGCGGGCGATCAGGTCGAGGTCGCTGCGCTCACTCACAGGCGTGTGCCTCGACATCCGCGGGTGGCGGACTCTTGCACGGCGCCGCCGCCGACCCCAGCGCGATGCGCTCGAAGCAGGCCCGCATCACGCCGTGGTAGCGCGCGTCGTCCAGCAAGAAGGCGTCGTGGCCATGCGGCGCGTCGATCTCGGCATAGCTGACGGCCATGCCGCCCGCCACCAGGGCACGCACGATCTCGCGACTGCGCGCCGGGCTGAAGCGCCAGTCGGTGGTGAAGCTCACCAGCAGGAAGCGCAAGTCGGGGTTGGTGCGCGCGACGGCGAAGGCGCGGGCGAGGTCGCCGCCATGGGCCGCGGCGGGGTCGAAATAATCGAGCGCACGCGTGATCAACAAGTAGGTGTTGGCGTCGAAGTAGCCACTGAACTTGTCGCCCTGGTGGCGCAGGTAGCTCTCGATCTGAAACTCCACCTCCTGCGTGCTGTAGCGCAGGTCGGCATGGCGCAGCGCGCGGCCGAACTTCAGGTCCATCGCGTCGTCGGACAGATAGGTGATGTGGCCGATCATCCGCGCCACCGTCAAGCCGCGCCGCGGCAGCACGCCGTGGGCGTAGAAGTCGCCGCCGTGAAAGTCGGGGTCGGTGACGATGGCGCGGCGCGCGACTTCGTTGAAGGCGATGTTCTGCGCGCTCAGGTTCGGTGCTGTCGCCACCGCGATGCAGTGCCGCAGCCGCTGCGGGTGCCGCAGCGTCCAGGCCAGGGCCTGCATGCCGCCCAGGCTGCCACCGAGCACGGCCGCCAGTTGCGTGATGCCCAAGCGCGTGACGAGCCGCGCTTGCGCATCGACCCAGTCCTCCACCGTCACGACTGGAAAGCCGGCGCCCCAGGCCTGCCCCGTGGCCGGATTGACATGCATGGGCCCGGTGCTGCCGAAGCAGGAGCCGAGGTTGTTGACGCCGATGACGAAAAAACGATCGGTGTCCAGCGGCTTGCCAGGGCCGATCAGGTTGTCCCACCAGCCGGGCTGGCCCTGCGCGTCCAGGCCCGCGACATGGTGGCTGGCGTTCAGGGCATGGCACACCAGCACGGCATTGCTGCGCTCGGCATTGAGCGTGCCGCAGGTCTCGAAGGTCAGCTGGTAGTCGGCCAGCACGGCCCCGCTCTTCAGCGGCAAGGGCTCGCTGAAATGCATCTGCTGCGGGGTGACGACGCTGGCGGTGCCGACGCTGGAGGGGTGAGGGGCCGACATGAAAAAACCCGGCGCCGCATCAACGAGCGGGCACCGGGCTGCGGCGTCCCCTGTTTAGCGGCATTTGTAAAAGCGCCCGCAAGCTGGAGCAAATCGGCGCTGTCTGGCGAGAAGTATAGCCAGCGCCTACGATGCAGCCATGACACGCACCCCCCGTCCATACCGCTTGCATTCCGCCCCGCGCACGGCGCGCATCGCGGCCGTCGCTGCCTTGCTGACGACTCTGCTGGCGCTGCCCGCATCCGCCAGCGCCCAGAGCGAAGCCGCGGCCGATGCGGCCGCGGCGGTCGATGCGTCAGGCGACCCCGCCGGCACTTCGCGCCCGCGCCCGCTGTGGGAAGTCGGCGCTGTCGCCTTCGGCACCCGGCAGCAAGCCTACCCGGGCTCGGCGCTGACAGTGTCCAACGGCCTGGCCCTGCCCTGGCTGATCTACCGTGGCCGCTGGCTGCGCGCTGACGAAGGCACCTTCGGCGTGCGCGCGCTGAAGACGCCACGCACCGAGATCGACATCGGCTTCGCGGGCGCCTTTGGCTCCAGCGCCAGCGAAAGCGCGGTGCGCCGCGGCATGCCCGACATCGGCACCCTGGTCGAGTTCGGCCCGCGGCTGAAGTTGAACCTGGGCACGCTGGACGCGTCATCCGAAGGCACGCCCGGCGCGGCCGGCGCAGCGACCGCGCCCTTGGCCGTCCGATCGCCCACGCCAGACGGCCTGCGCTGGCGCCTGGCGCTGCCCCTGCGCGGCGTCTTCGACCTGTCGGATGGCCTGGCCCATCGCGGCCTCTCCTTCGAGCCCGAACTCGGCCTCAGCCTGCGCAGCGGGCGCTGGAGACTGGGCGCCAGTCTCAGTGCCGTGATCGGCGACCGGCGCCTGGCCGGCGTGTTCTACGGCGTCGATCCGGTCTTCGCCACCGCCACGCGGCCGGCCTACACGGCGCGCGCCGGGCTCATCACGACCCGGCTGGGCTTCAATGCCTCCACCGACCTCGGCCCCGACTGGCGCGTGTTCGGCTTCGCCCGGCTGGACAGCGTGGCCGGTGCCGCCAACCGCGCCAGCCCGCTGGTTGAACGTACCCGTGGCACGTCCTACGGCGTCGGGCTGAGCTGGACCTGGCTGCGGTCGGAGCGCATGACGACGAACTGACGGCCTCGCCGTGCGGTCGGCGTCGCCGGGCGCCGATCGCGCGCCCCTTGCGCCCTTTCCCGCCCCTTTTCCGCCCTTTGCCGCGGCGGCCCGCGCCTAGCATCCGCCGCACTCGCCAGCCGCATGCGCTGACGCGGAGGGCTCACTGATGGATGCAGGTCTTCACCGCCTGGACAGGCACTTTCCGGTGCGCCTGCTGGCCTGGGCGCTGTGCATCGCCACGGCACTTGGCGGCGCGCTCAGCGAATGGCTGTGGGGCACGGGCGGCATGCTGGCGCTGGCCGGCGGCGCGCTGGCGCTGCTGGGCTGGCACGACCGGCGGCAGACGCGGCGCTCGGTTTTGCGCAACTACCCGGTGATCGGGCACCTGCGCTTCCTGATGGAGTTCATCCGGCCCGAGATCCGCCAATACTTCATCGAGAGCGACAGCGAGGCCGCGCCCTTCTCGCGCCAGCAGCGCAGCCTCGTCTACCAGCGCGCCAAGGGCGACCCCGACAAGCGTCCCTTCGGCTCTCAGCGCGACATGCAGGCGGCGGGACACGAGTGGCTCAACCACTCCATGCTGCCGACCGAATTGCCCAGCCACGACTTCCGCGTGCGCATCGGCCACAGCGGCAACGGCTGCCTGCAGCCCTACAGCGCCAGCGTCTTCAACATCTCGGCCATGAGCTTCGGCGCGCTCAGCGCGCGCGCCATCGAGGCGCTGAACGCCGGAGCGCGCAAGGGCGGCTTTGCGCACGACACCGGCGAAGGCTCGGTCAGCGAACACCACCGCAGCGGCGGCGGGGACCTGATCTGGGAGATCGGCAGCGGCTACTTCGGCTGCCGCGATGCGGCAGGTGCGTTCTGCGAGGACCGCTTCGTCGCCAACGCGCGCCAGCCGCAGGTCAAGATGATCGAGATCAAGCTCAGCCAGGGCGCCAAACCGGGCCACGGCGGGGTGCTGCCCGGGCCCAAGGTGACGGCCGAGATCGCGGCCGCGCGCGGCGTGCCCGAAGGCGTGGACTGCATCAGCCCGGCACGGCACGCGGCCTTCGACACCCCGCGCGAGCTGCTGCAGTTCGTCGCCCGGCTGCGGCGGCTGTCAGGCGGCAAGCCGGTGGGCTTCAAGCTGTGCATCGGTCACCCCTGGGAGTGGTTCGCGATCTGCAAGGCGATGATGGCCAGCGACATCCTGCCCGACTTCATCGTCGTCGATGGCGCCGAGGGCGGCACCGGCGCGGCGCCGCTGGAATTCACCGACCATGTGGGCGCGCCGCTGCAGGAAGGCCTGCTGCTGGTGCACAACACGCTGACCGGCCTGGGGCTGCGGCCGCGCATCCAGATCGGCTGCGCCGGCAAGCTCATCGGCGCCTTCGACGTCGCACGCGCGATGGCGCTGGGCGCCGACTGGTGCAACAGCGCCCGCGGCTTCATGTTCGCGCTGGGTTGCATCCAGGCCCAGACCTGCCACAGCGGCGCCTGCCCCACCGGCGTGGCCACGCAAGACCCGCAACGCCAACAGGCCCTGGTGGTGGACGACAAGGCCGAACGGGTCTGGCGCTATCACCAGAACACGCTGCTTGCCTTGCGTGAACTGGTGCAGGCGGCCGGCTTGCAGCACCCGGGCGAGATCAGCGCAGCGCACATCGTGCGCCGCGGCACCGACGGCACGGTGCGGCTGCTGTCGAACCTGCTGCCCTTCGTGCCGCTGGGCAGCCTGCTGCCGGCCGCCGAAGGCCGCGGCGACTGGCCGCTGCCCGTCTTCAGCCACTACTGGCCGATGGCCGACCCCGACAGCTTTGCGCCACGACGGCCCGGCTTCGACGCACCTCGGCCCATCCAGGCGAACCAGCCCAGCCCCGCGAGCATCCACCCGTAGACGGGCGGCGCCGGGGTCACGGCGACGCGGAGCCGGGCGGCTGCTGTTCAGGCCGCCGGCGGCGCGGTGTCGATGAAGCTGGGCCGGGTGGCCAGCTTGTCGTACAGGCGCTTGAGGTTGGGGTGCTCGTCGCGCCAGGCAATGGCCGGAAAGCGGAAATCGAGATAGCCGAGCGCGCAACCCACCGCCACATCGGCCAGCGTCAGCTGGTTGCCGGTGCAGTAGGGCTTCTCGCCCAGGCCCTGACTGAGCGATTTCAGCGTTGCCAGCACGCGGCTCATCTGACGATCGATCCAGGCCTGCGAGCGCTGGCCTTCACGGCCGGGCCAGGTGGCTTCGAGCCGCGCCAGGATGCTGGCGTCCAGCAGGCCATCGGCCAGTGCTTCCCAGGTGCGCACCTCGATGCGCTCGCGCCCCGGCGGCGGAAACAGCTTGCCCACCGGCGACAGCGTGTCCAGGTATTCGACGATGACGCGCGAGTCGAACACCGCCTCGCCGCCGTCCATCACCAGGCAGGGCACCTTGCCCAGCGGGTTGGCGCGCAGGATGGCGTCGCTGGCCCACACGTCTTCCAGCGCCAGCTCGCACTCGAGCTTTTTCTCGGCCATCACGACGCGCACCTTGCGCACGTAGGGGCTGGTCAGTGATCCGATCAATTTCATGCTTTGCCTTTGGGACACGTGTCCGCACACGTGCTCAGACTCGGAATCATTCTAGCCAGCGGCCTGTCGCGTGAAGTCCACGTGCGCCGGGCGCCCCGGCAGCGCCAGTTGTGCGGTGGCCGGCGCCATGCGCGAAACCACTTCACCCCCACGCACCACCGCCAGTCGCTGGGCGCGCAGGCGCAGCGCCTCGGCCGGGCTGCGCGCTTGCAGCAACACGAAGTCGGCGCGGCAGCCGGGCGCCAGGCCGTAACCCCCGGCCCCGTCCAGCCCCAGGATGCGGGCGTTGTTGACCGTCACGGCGTCGAAACACTGGCGCTGCGCCGCGACCGAGGTCATCTGCGCCACGTGCAGTCCCATCGCCGCCACTTCCAGCATGTCGGCCGAGCCCAGCGCGTACCAGGGGTCCATCGCGCAGTCGTGGCCGAAGCCCACGTTCACGCCGGCGGCCAGCAGTTCGGGCACCCGCGTCATGCCGCGGCGCTTGGGATAGCTGTCGTGGCGGCCCTGCAATGTGATGTTGATCAGCGGGTTGGCCACCACGTGCAGGCCGGCCTCGGCCAGCAGCGGCAGCAATTTCGAGACGTAATAGTTGTCCATCGAATGCATCGACGTGGCGTGTGATGCCGTGACGCGGCCCTGCAGGCCCAGGCGCTGCGTGTGGAAGGCCAGCGTCTCGATGTGGCGCGACAGCGGGTCGTCGCTCTCGTCGCAGTGCATGTCCACGCGCAGGCCGCGCGCGGCCGCGATCTCGCACAGCAGGCGCACACTTTGCGCGCCCTCGGCCATGCTGCGTTCGAAGTGCGGGATGCCGCCGACCACATCCACGCCCAGGTCCAGCGCACGCTCCAGGTTCGCCAGCGCGCCGGGGCTGCGCAGCAAGCCGTCCTGCGGAAAGGCGACCAATTGCAGATCGAGATACGGCGCCACCTGCTGCCGGACGTGCAGCAAGGCGCGCACGGCCAGCAGGCGGTCGTCGCAGATGTCCACATGCGACCGGAGGGCACCGATGCCGCGCGCCACCGCCCAGTCGCAATAGGCCAGCGCCCGTTCGACCAGCGCTTCTTCGCTCAACAGCGGCTTGAGTTCGCCCCACAGCTGGATGCCCTCCAGCAGCGTGCCACTGGCGTTGACACGCGGCAGGCCGTGGCTGAGCACGGCGTCGAGGTGGAAATGGGCGTCGATGAAGGGCGGGCTCAGCAGCCAGCCGCCCGCGTCCAGCCGTTCGACATCCGGCGGCGCGGGCAGCGGCGGAGTGCCGGCTTCTCGCAGCGCGGCAATGCGGCCGGCGATGGCCAGCAGGTCGACGCCGGTGCGGCCGTCGGGCAGCGTGGCCCCGGTAATCAACAACGATCGTGGCATGCGTCGCAGCATAAGCCGCAGCGTGCATTGGCGGACCCTGCCGCTTGCAGGGTGTGCTTGTCAGCCCGGGTCAACAGGCGCACACTGAACCGGCCAGAGACCCCATTCACAGCCGCGTCACACGCCTCGCCGCACCTGCATCGCGCCGCCTCCCGCCGACATGCCGTCTCCGTCTGCCGCCCGCGCGACCCGCCACCCCGGCCGCTGCTTTACTGGCCCACCTGCCGTTCTTCCCGCTGTCTTCTGCGGGCGCCCTCTTCCCGCTGCTTTTTCCCCGCCGGCGGCTTGCCGGCATCCTGCCCACACCCTCGAAAAGGAGGTTCTGATGAACTTGACGATCAGCGGACATCACGTCGAAGTCACGCCCGCGCTGCGTGAATATGTGCTCACCAAGCTCGACCGTGTGACCCGGCACTTTGACCAGGTGGTGGATGTGAGCGTGTTGCTGACCGTCGAGAAACTCAAGGAGAAGGATCGAAGGCAGAAGGCCGAAGTGACATTGCACGTGAAGGGCCGCGACATCTTCGTCGAGCAGGCCAGCGAGGACATGTATGCCGCCATCGACCAGCTGATGGACAAGCTCGACCGCCAGGTCGTGCGCCACAAGGACCGCCTGCAGGACCACCACCACCAATCGCCGAAGCGGCTGGACGCCTCAATGGGGTAGCTCATCTGGGCAGCTCATTTGGGTAGCCCACCTGGATGGACCAAGCGGCACCGGCTTCACCTTGGGGCGGCCTGCGGGCCGCCCTTCTTGCGCCTGCAGGCGCGCTGGTCAGGCCCACCGTCATCACGATTTCACGTGACGGGAGATGTTGTTGCTGCAATGCCGCATGAACGGCTGAATCACCCCCGGTCCGAGGGTTTAGGTGTCCTTCTTCACCGACGGGCTGGCAACCCGGGGTCTATCATGATTCGCTCTGTAACAGTCCCGGCAGCGACGTCACCCCGTCGGCAGGCCCGGGCATGGGATACCGCCCGATGAACCGTCTCGCCACCATCCTGCCGCCCGGCAACGTCCTGGTGAATGTGGATGCGACCAGCAAGAAGCGTGTCTTCGAGCAGGCCGGTCTGCTGTTCGAGAACCAGCACGCGATCGCCCGCGGCACCGTCACCGACAACCTGTTTGCGCGTGAACGCCTGGGCTCCACCGGCCTGGGCCACGCCGTGGCCATCCCGCACGGTCGCATCAAGGGCCTGAAGAACCCGCTGGCAGCGGTGCTGCGTGTGCAGCAGCCCATCCCCTTCGACGCGCCCGATGACGAGTCGGTGGCGCTGCTGATCTTCCTGCTGGTGCCCGAGGCGGCGACACAGCGGCACCTGGAGATCCTGTCGGAGATTGCCGAGATGCTGTCCGATCGCGATCTGCGCGAACGCCTGAAGACCGAGACCGACGCGGCGGCGGTGCACAAGCTGATTTCCGACTGGGAACCGCTGAAGTCCGTGGCTTGAGATGAAGCCGACCTCGATCAGCGCCGAAGCGCTGTTCGAAGCCCACCGCCTGGCCTTGCACTGGGAGTGGATCGCGGGCCACGCCCACCCCGAGCGCCGCTTCGACGACGAGGCCGTGCGCAATGCGGGATCGGCGGCCGACCTGGTCGGGTACCTGAACTACATCCACCCTTACCGGGTGCAGATCGTCGGCCGCCGCGAAGTGGCCTATCTCAGCGATGTCGAGCCCGATGCACAGGAACGCCGCATCTCTCGCATCGTCACGCTGGAGCCGCCGGTGATCATCGTCGCCGACGCCCAGTCTCCACCCGACCGGCTGGTGGCGATGTGCGACCGCGCCGAGATCCCGCTGTTCGTGACGCGCGAGCCGGCCGGCCATGTCATCGACCTGGTGCGCGGCTATGTCGGCCAGCACTTCGCAGAACGCACCACACGTCATGGCGTGTTCATGGACATCCTGGGTCTGGGTGTGCTGCTGACCGGCGAGAGCGGCCTGGGCAAGAGCGAACTGGGCCTGGAGCTGATCAGCCGCGGCCATGGCCTGGTGGCCGACGACGCGGTGGACATCGACCGCATCAGCCAGACCGCCCTGGAAGGCCGCTGCCCGGCGTTGCTGCAGAACCTGCTGGAGGTGCGCGGCATCGGTCTGCTCGACATCCGGGCCATCTTCGGCGAGACCGCGGTGCGGCGAAAGATGCGCCTGAAATTGATCGTGCACCTGGTGCGCAAGGAGACGCTGGAGCGCGATTTCGAGCGCATGCCCTACGAGCCGTTGTACGAGGACATCCTCGGCCAGCCGGTGCGCAAGGTGGTGATCGCGGTCGATGCCGGCCGCAACCTCGCGGTACTGGTCGAAGCGGCGGTGCGCAACACCGTGCTGCAACTTCGCGGCATCGACACCTATGCCGAGTTCGTGGCGCGCCACCAGCGGGCGATGGAGCAGCCGCTGGAGGACTGAGTGCGCCTGAGGGTCCTGCGCGCCGGCCCGAGGCTACTTGCGGTGGGCGCAGTCGATCTTGGTGCAGCGCGCATACAGCGCCAGCGCGTGGTCCTGCAACTCGAAGCCGCGCTCGGTGGCGATGGCGCGCTGCCGCTGCTCGATGCCGGGGTCGAAAAATTCTTCGACACGACCGCAGCTCAGGCACACCAGATGGTCATGGTGCGCGCCCTCGTTGAGCTCGAACACCGACTTGCCGCTCTCGAAGTTGCTGCGCGTCAGCAAGCCGGCCTGCTCGAACTGCATCAGCACCCGGTAGACGGTGGCCAGGCCGATGTCCGAGCCCTCGGCCAGCAGGGCCTTGAACACGTCCTCTGCCGTCATGTGGCGGCGTTCGGTGCGCTGGAAGACCTCGAGGATCTTGATGCGCGGCAGGGTGGCCTTCAGGCCGCTGCTCTTCAATTCGTCGGCGTGGGTCATGGGCGCGAGACCGGGCAGGTGGGCCTGTGGGCGGGGGTCCCGCCGATAGAATCAGCGCATCATAGCCAGCCGGCGCCGTGCGTCTTTGCACACCGCAGGCTCAACACGCCCATGTCATCCAAGACCCCCCTGTCCTTTCGGCGGCCTGCCGGCCTCGCCACCTTGCTGTGCGCGCTGGCCCTGCTGGCTGGCTGCGAGTCCTTGCAGCGCACCGACAGCCTGTTCGGTCTGATCACGCCCTACCGCATCGATATCGTGCAGGGCAATGCCATCACCAAGGAACAGGCGGCGCTGATCCGCCCCGGCATGAGCCGGCTGCAGGTGCGCGACATCCTGGGCACACCGCTGGTTGCAGACCCCTTCCATGCCGAGCGCTGGGACTATGTGTTCACGCTGCGGCGCCCGAACACCGATGTGCAGGCACGGCACGTGATCGTCGAATTTGACGGCGACGCCCTGAAGTCCATCACCACGCCCGAACTGCCGTCTGAAAAGGAATTCGTGGCCTCGATCAGCCGCTTCAAGGACCTGAAGCCGCCGAAGTTGGAGTTGACCGAGGACGAGCGCCGCGCACTGCCGCCGCCGGTGCGCCGTGCCCAGCCCGTGCCCGAGCCCATGGGCCCGGTGCGCGACTACCCGCCGCTGGAACCTGCCTGAGCCGGTGACAGCCACCGCGCCGCGGGCCCGCAGGCCGTGAGTAAGCCCACTGCCATCGCCGTTGCCATTGCCGGCGCCAGCGGCCGCATGGGGCGCATGCTGATCGAGGCCGTGCTGCCCCAGCCCGATCTGAAGCTCAGTGGCGCGCTCGACACGCCCGGCAACCCCGCACTGGGGCAGGACGCGGGCGCGGCGATGGGACGCCACACCGGCGTCGCCATCACCGCCGACCTGGCCGCAGGGCTGCACGGGGCCGAGGTAATGATCGACTTCACGCGGCCCGAGGGCACGCTGGCGCACCTGGACGCCTGCGCCGCTGCCGGCGTGGCCCTGGTCATCGGCACCACCGGCTTCACCCCCGCACAGAAGGCGCGGATCGGTGCTGCGGCGCAGCGTCTGGCCATCGTCATGGCGCCCAACATGAGCGTCGGTGTCAACGTCATGCTGCGCCTGCTGGCCCAGGCCGCGACGGCGCTGGGCGAGGGCTACGACATCGAGGTGCTGGAGACCCACCATCGCCACAAGGTGGACGCGCCCAGCGGCACCGCGCTGGCCATGGGCGAGGTGCTGGCGCGGGCACGTGGCGTGTCGCTGGACACGCACGGCGTGTTTGCACGTCACGGCCACACAGGAGAACGCCCGGCCGGCGCGATCGGCTTTGCCGCGCTGCGCGGCGGCGACATCGTCGGCGACCATACGGTGCTGTTCGCGGGGCCCGGCGAACGCATCGAGATCACCCACCGCAGCCACAGCCGCGCCAACTACGCCGACGGCAGCCTGCGCGCGGCGCGCTTCCTGCGCGGGCGGGCGCCCGGGCTGTACGGCATGGATGACGTGCTCGGCCTGGCCGGCTGAGGCACGGACACGGCTTCGTCAGCGCGCCCGCCGCTCACCCTCCGCGCACCCACCGCCGACCCGCCGCGCACCTTTCAACCAACTGCCACCCATGAACAGCCTGGCCGAGCATTGGGCCCAAGCCGATGGCATCGCACAGGCGGTGGCGCTGCTGCTGCTGGCGATGTCGGTGACGGCCTGGGTGCTGATCTTCTGGAAGGCCTGGCTGTTGCGCCGTGCGCAGGCCGACATCGCCCGCGGTGTGCCGGCCTTCTGGGATGCGGCGACCGTGGCCGACGGCCACACGCGGCTGGCCGCGCTGGACCGCGAGGGCCTGCTGCTGCCGCTGCTGGACGCGGCCACCGGGGCGGCGTCACCCGGCACCTTGCAGACCAGCGGCGACAAGGCCTCGCAGCTGACGCGCCGCCTGCGTGACGCACTGCACCGCGGTCTGGCGCACCTGCAATGGGGCCAGGTGCTGCTGGCCAGCATCGGCAGCACGGCGCCTTTTGTCGGCCTGTTCGGCACCGTCTGGGGGGTGTACGGCGCGCTGGCCGGCATCGCGGCCGAAGGCACGATCACCATCGACAAGGTCTCGGGCCCGATCGGCGAGGCCCTGGTGATGACGGCCGCCGGCATTGCCGTGGCCGTGCCCGCGGTGCTGGCCTACAACGTGTTCGGGCAGAAGGTGGCGGCCTGCGAAGCCGAACTTGAAGGCTTTGCGCACGACCTGCGCGAACTGGCGCTGGACAGCCGCCCCGCTCTTGAAGTCGGCCCCGCAGTCATCCCCGAAGTTGTCCTCGGCGGGCCGCGATGAGCTTCGGCCGCCTCGAACGCAACCCCGGCAGCAAGCCGATGAGCGACATCAACATGACGCCGCTGATCGACGTCATGCTGGTGCTGCTGGTGATCTTCATCGTCACCGCACCGCTGCTGGCGTCTTCGCTGAAGCTGGAACTGCCGCGCGCCCAGGGCGGTGCGCCGTCCGAGGCGCAGACGCTGCTGGCGCTGGGGCTGGACGCCGAGGGCCGCCTGTTCATCGACGACCAGCCCGTCAGCCCGCAGGCGCTGGACGAGCGCCTGCGCGCCGCCGCGGCGGCCGACCCCGCCACCGAGGTATTGCTGCGCGCCGACCAGCGGGTGCCCTACGGCCGCGTGGCGGCGCTGATCGGTGCGCTGCAGGCGGCGGGGCTGACGCGCATCGGCTTCGTCACCGACACCACCGCCACGGCCACCGACTGAGGCCATCGCCGCAGCAAGCATCGCCGAAGTCGGCGTCGCCACACGGCGTCGCCACAGGCCCGGTTCGTAGAATCGGCGCCATGAACGACAAGTACGTCCCCGCCGAAGTTGAAGCCGCCGCACAGGCGCACTGGACCGCCATCGACGCCAACCGCGTCGTCGAAGACCCGACCCGACCCAAGTTCTACGCCTGCAGCATGCTGCCCTACCCCAGCGGCAAATTGCACATGGGTCATGTGCGCAACTACACCATCGGCGACATGATGGGCCGCTGGCTGCGCATGAAGGGCATGAACGTGCTGATGCCGATGGGCTGGGACGCCTTCGGGCTGCCGGCCGAGAACGCCGCCATGGCCAACCAGGTGCCGCCGGCCGCGTGGACGCGCGCCAACATCGCCGACATGAAGTCGCAGATGCAGCCGCTGGGACTGGCCTTCGACTGGAGCCGCGAACTCGCCACCTGCGACCCCGGCTACTACAAGTGGAACCAGTGGTTCTTCCTGAAGATGCTCGAGAAGGGCATCGCCTACAAGAAGACCCAGGTCGTGAACTGGGACCCCATCGACCAGACCGTGCTGGCCAACGAGCAGGTGGTCGATGGCCGCGGCTGGCGCAGCGGCGCCCTGGTCGAGAAGCGCGAGATCCCCGGCTACTACCTCGCCATCACGCATTACGCCGACGAATTGCTGGCCGGCGTCAACGACCCGACCGCGCCGCATTACCTGGCCGGCTGGCCCGAACGGGTGCGGCTGATGCAGGAACACTGGATCGGCAAGAGCGAGGGCGTGCGCTTCGCCTTCCCGCACGACATCCGCGACGAGACCGGCACACTGATCCAGGACGGCCGCCTGCACGTCTTCACGACCCGCGCCGACACGCTGATGGGCGTGACCTTCTGCGCCGTCGCACCCGAGCACCCGCTGGCCCTGCACGCCGCGGCCACGCGCCCCAAGGTGGCGGCCTTCATCGAGGAATGCAGCAAGGGCGGCACCACCGAGGCCGAAATGGCGCTGAAGGACAAGGCCGGCATCGCCCTGGGCCTGACGGTGAAGCACCCCTTCACCAACGCCGAAGTGCCGCTGTGGGTGGGCAATTACGTGTTGATGGGCTATGGCGACGGCGCCGTGATGGGCGTGCCGGCGCACGACGAACGTGACTTCGCCTTCGCCAAGAAGTACGGCCTGCCGGTGGCGCCGGTCGTGCACATCAACGGTGAGCGCTTCGACTACGACCGCTGGCAGGACTGGTATGCCGACAAGACACGCGGCATCAGCATCAACAGCGGCGTGTACAGCGGCCTGAAGCACAAGGACACGGTCGATGTCATCGCCGCGGCGCTGCAGGCCAGGGGCCTGGGCGCGAAAAAGACGACCTGGCGGCTGCGCGACTGGGGCATCTCGCGCCAGCGCTACTGGGGCACGCCGATCCCGATCATCCATTGCCCAAGCTGTGGCGCCGTGCCCGTGCCCGAGGCCGATCTGCCCGTGCTGCTGCCCGAAGACCTGGTGCCGGACGGGAGCGGCAACCCGCTGAACAAGTGCGCTGCTTTCCTGAACGTGCCCTGCCCGCAGTGCGGCGCGCCAGCGAAGCGCGAGACCGACACCATGGACACCTTCGTCGACAGCGCCTGGTACTACATGCGCTACTGCTGCCCGGGCAGCGACGACGCGATGGTCGACGCGCGCAACGACCACTGGATGCCGATGGACCAGTACATCGGCGGCATCGAGCACGCGGTGCTGCACCTGCTGTACGCGCGCTTCTGGACCAAGGCGATGCGCGACATCCAGGTGGCCGGCGCTGACGGCCGGATGAGGGGCCTGGTCAATTTCAGCGAGCCGTTCACGAAATTGTTCACGCAGGGCATGCTGCTCAACGAGAGCTTCTTCCGCGAAGACGCGGCCGGCAAGAAGATCTGGTATTACCCGAGCGAGGTCGAGATCACGTTCGATGAGCGCGGCGCGCCGGTGTCGGCCACCGCCAGGGCCGACGGGCAGCCGGTGAAGCTGGGGGGCGTCGAGAAGATGTCCAAGAGCAAGAACAACGTCGTCGAGCCCAAGGACATCATTGCCAAGGTCGGTGCCGACACGGCGCGTGTGTTCACGATGTTCGCAGGCCCGCCCGACCAGAGCGCGGCCTGGAGCGACAGCGGCGCCGAAGGCAGCTATCGCTTTCTGCGCCGGCTGTGGGCCAGCGCGCTGAAGCTGGCGCCGCGCGTGGCCACATCGGGCGCAGCGGATACCTCGAACGCAACGACCGAAGCTGCCAGCCCGGCCGCGTTGGCCCTGCGGCGCAACGTGCACACCCTGTTGGGGCAGATCACGCACGACTTCGAGCGCCTGCAATACAACACCGTCATCTCGGGCGCGATGAAGCTGCTGAACGCACTCGACGACGCCGTGCTGGACGCCGTGTTCGATACCCCGAACACGGCAGACGCCACGGTGCTGCGTGAATGCCTGGGCATCCTGCTGCGCGCGCTGTATCCGGCGGCGCCGCACATCACGCATGCACTGTGGTGCGACCTGGGCTACGCCGCCGCCCATGGCGAGTTGATCGACGCGCCCTGGCCGCAGGTGGACCCGGCGGCCCTGGTGCGCAGCGAGATCGAACTGGTGCTGCAGGTCGGCGGCAAGCTGCGGGGCGTCCTCCGCGTCAGCGCCAATGCCTCGCGTGCCGCGATCGAGGCTGCGGCGCTGGCCAGCCCCGAGTTCAAGCGCTTCGGCGAAGGCAAGGCGGCGAAGAAGGTGGTGGTGGTGCCGGGCCGGCTGGTCAATGTCGTGGTCTGACGCTGTCGCGCAGCCGCGGCGCCGGGTGTTGCGCGGCGCCGCCGCGGGCCTGCTTGGCAGCGCGCTGGCCGGGGGGCTCGCAGCCTGCGGCTTCGAGTTGCGCCGGCCGCCGCGCATGGCCTTCACCAGCATTGCGCTGAAGGGCTTCCTGCCGCGCTCGCCCCTGGCCGTCGCGTTGCGCCGCCAACTTGCCACCCAGGTGCTGTTGCGCGACGACCCGGCGCGGGCCGAGGTCGTGCTGGTGGCCCTGAACGACCGCCGCGACCGCGGTGTGGTCGCCAGCACCTCGGCCGCCGAGGTGCG
>JBBSCX010000038.1:0-15882 GCA_038249905.1 Burkholderiales bacterium | reverse complement strand
CTGGGCCTGCAGCCCATCGCCCGCATCGTGGCCCACGCCGTGCATGCGCAGGCCCCCGACTGGTTCACCACCGCACCGCTGGGTGCCATCGAGAAGGTGTTGAAGAAGTCCAATTGGTCGGCGACCCAGGTCGACCTGTGGGAGGTCAACGAGGCCTTCGCTGCTGTCACCATGGCGGCGATGCACGAGTTCGAGCTGGCGCACGGGATCGTCAACGTGCATGGCGGTGCGTGCGCCCTGGGCCACCCCATCGGCGCCAGCGGTGCGCGCATCGTCGTCACGCTGCTGGGCGCCCTGCGCAAGCAGGGCAAGAAGCGCGGCGTCGCGGCGCTGTGCATCGGCGGCGGCGAGGCCACGGCACTGTCCGTCGAGATGCTGTGACGGGCCGCGTTTGTGCCGAGGCGGGAGCCGTGTCTCGCCTCGGGCTGGTCGCGGTCTGGCCGCGATTCGATCCATCCTCCTGAAGCCGGTACACCCCACGATGGATACCCCCGCTGCAATCACCCCCTTGATCCGCGAAGGCGAGACCTGCAGCCGCACGTTGCGCTACAGCCGCGAGCAGATCATCGAGTTCGCGCGCCTGAGTGGCGACGCCAACCCGCTGCACCACAGCCAGCAGGCGGCGCAGCGCGCCCACTTCGGCGAGATCATCGCCAGCGGCCAGCAGACCGCGGCGCAGTTGATGGGGCTGCTGGCGAGCTGGTTTTCGCGCCACGACGACGGCATCGTGCGTGAACTGCTGCTGCTGAACTTCAACTTTGCCTTCAAGCTGCCGGTTTTTGCCGAGCAGGACATCCGCCTGGCCTGGACCGTGGCCGCGGTGGAGTCCAGCCCCAGGCGCGGCGGATTCATCGCCCAATTGCACGGGCAAGCCGGCGTGGCCGGCCGCAGTTGCGTGGTGGGCCGCGGCACGATACTGCTGCGACGCGGCGCACCCACCGTGGGCTGACCCCATCCCCGAACTGACACCGAACCGACCCCATGTTGCTCAGCGAAGACCATCTGGCGGTGCAGGACGCCGTCCGCACCTTTGTGCAGGCCGAAGTGGCGCCGCATGCCGCCGCCTGGGACAAGGCACACGAGTTCCCGAAGAACGCCCTGCGCGGCCTGGCCGAACTCGGCTGCTACGGCGTGGCGGTGCCGGCCGAACACGGCGGCGCCGGCCTGGACTACCTGGCGCTGGCCGTGATCCTGGAAGAGATCGCTGCCGGCGACGGTGCCACCAGCACCATCGTCAGCGTCAACAACTGCCCCGTCTGCAGCATCCTGATGGCCTTTGGCAATGCCGATCAGCGGGTCCGCTTTCTGGTGCCGCTGGCGCGCGGCGAGATGCTCGGCGCCTTCTGCCTGACGGAGCCGCACGTGGGCAGCGAGGCCGGCGGTCTGCGCACCACGGCCGTTCGCTTCAACGACGGCGATGGCGATGCGTACGTGCTCAACGGCGTCAAGCAATTCATCACCAGCGGCAAGAACGGCGATCTGGCCATCGTCATGGCCGTGACCGACAAGGCCGCCGGCAAGAAGGGCATCAGCGCTTTCGTGGTGCCGACGGCCACGCCCGGCTACACGGTGGCGCGGGTGGAAGACAAGCTCGGGCAGCATGCCAGCGACACGGCGCAGATCGTGTTCGAGAACTGCCGCGTGCCGGCCGCCAACCGGCTGGGCGAAGAAGGGCAGGGGCTGAAGATCGCGCTGTCGGGCCTGGAGGGCGGGCGCATCGGCATCGCCAGCCAGGCCGTGGGCATGGCGCGGGCTGCCTTCGAGGCCGCGCTGGCCTACAGCAAGGACCGCCACAGCTTCGGACAGCCCATCTTCCAGCACCAGGCGGTGCAGTTCAAGCTGGCCGACATGGCGACGCAGATCGAGGTGGCGCGGCAGATGATCCACCACGCCGCCGCGCTGAAGGACGCCGGCCGCCCTTGCCTGAAGGAAGCGGCGATGGCCAAGCTGTTTGCCAGCGAGATGGCCGAACGCGTGTGTTCCGACGCCATCCAGGTGTTTGGCGGCTACGGCTACGTCAGCGACTTTCCGGTCGAACGCATCTACCGCGATGTGCGCGTGTGCCAGATCTACGAGGGCACGAGCGAGGTGCAGAAGATCCTGATCGGGCGGGCGCTGGGGTAGCGAGGTGGGCGCCGCCGCTCGGCCGGATACGCCAGTCTGGCTGAACACCGCGTGACGACGCGGCACTGGGCAGACCCTCGGGGCACTCAGCCAAGCCAGGGCCGTTGAAGCACGGACATCAGGCCTGCCCCAGGGCCTAATGCTTCCACAGCAGTTCCAGCCCTACAGCCAGGCTGTGCAGTCGGCTTGCTGGCAGTTCCAGCGTGGCGCCTTGGGTCTGCACGCCCCGCTGGCTGATCGCCCACTTGCCCCAGGCGCCCAGATGCATGTGGTGCCACACCGCCCGGCTGTAGCGGCCCTCAACGGCCAGGTCCCAGCCGCCGGTGCCTTGGAAGCTTGCCTGGGGCTGGCTGGTGTTCTCGACGCGCCGCCACAGCGGCACACCCAGTGCGACGCGCATGCCGTAGTGCACCGCCTGCCCGCGCAGCGGCCCCGATTCCAGCGCCACCCCCACAGTGCCCAGCACTTCGCTCACCGATTCCTCGACCGTGGTGCCGGCCGGCGTGGACACCGCCGCGTCGGGGCCGATGACAAAACTGTAGCGTTTGAAGGACAGCGCGCGCAACGCCACGCCGCCGCTGGCGAACACGGTGGGTGTCACCCGCCAGTGCCCGCCCAACTGCGTCAGGCTTTGGCGCAGGCTGAAGGCGTTGCGCTGCAGTTCGCGGTTGCTCAGGGTGGCGCCGTTGAAGAGATCGCTGCGGCTGCGCCAGGTCTCGCTACCGCGGCCGGGATAGAAGGTCGTTTCGTTGTCCAGCGAGAACAGGTGCCCACCCGGCAGTTCGTACACCGCCCCGGTCACCAGCATTGGGCCGCTGGAGCGGCCGACACTGTTGACCGGCAGGCTGGCGGTCTTCTCCTCGTAGCGGAAGCTCTGGCCCCCCAGCCCCATGACGTACGAAAACCCGCCTTCGCCGGCCACGGCGGGCGCTGTTGCCAGGGCCAGCGCCACACTCGCCAGCGGAGTCAAATACCGGCTGCGCCTCATGGCTGCCGTGCCGCGGATAGCCCGAACAAGGCGTTGGACGACGCACCGCTGCCTGTGTTTGCGGGCAGGTGGTAGACCGTCAAGCCGATACCGCGCAGCGGCAGCGCATAGCGCTCCCTCACGACGACGGAGCTGCCGTCGCTGAGGGTCGCCGGGCCCGCCACGCGGCGGGTGTAGCCGTTGCGGGACACGTTGTATTCGATCGTCTGCGGTGTCGACACCAAGGTGCTGTCGTTGCGTGCACTGTTCAGCAGCGTGCCTGCTGCGGCGTTGACGCTGACCACGGTGTGGGTGCGGCCGTACACCGGGTCGGCGGCCAGGCCGCTGACACGCAGGTCCTCGCTCCACCCCGCCGTCACCGTGCCTACCGCCGGCAACGCCAACGTGCGCACCTTGGTGAAGAAACCGATGCTGCCATCGGCCGACAGGAACATGCCCATCAGGTCCCCATTGCCGGCTCGGTAGGCGAAGGCGCGGTCGGTGAAGGGGTCGGCCGGGTTGGTGGAGGTGAGGTTGAAGCCGCCTGCGCTGTTGGCGCTGAAGGCGGGCAGCAGTGCCGTCTCGGTGGCGCAGCCGCTTTCTGGTGTGAACGCGCTGACGCCGCTGCACTTCAACGAGGTGATGGCGCCGCTGTTTGCCACTGTCACTGTGGGCGCATCAACACGGTAGGTGCTGCCGTCGCGGACCCAGCCTAGCGTGTTCCACGTGCCGGCCAGATCGGCCACGGCAACCGTCTGCACGGGCAGGAAGACAATCATGCGCGTGGTGCCGCGAGCCGACACCGCGACCGTGTCGTCATCACCGCCTATCAAGGCGCGCGCCACCATGACGCCAGCAGGCGACACCGTCAGATCGAATTCTCCAGCCGCCCCAGAGGCGAATCGATAACGGCAGTTGCCATTGGGGGCGATGGTGAAAGTTGCGGATGGGTTGGCTGTTTCCGAAAAGGTCAGCGTGCTGGCATTCAAGTCAAGAAGTCCCAGCGACGTCACCGTGCCGCTCGGCGACGGCGCCACCTTGACAAGCCGGTAGCGGCCACTGGCCAGCGAAGCGCAGTTGGCCGCCTTGGGCTTGAGCAGCAGGTCGGCCGGCAGCGTGGCCGCCTCGGACGTGCCGGTGGTGCCGCCACCCGAGGGCGGCGCGGTGTTGCCGGCCGCGATGGTGGTCGTCAGGGCAGCCAAGGTGGTACCAGCGGTGCCGAGCTGAGCGTTGAGCGCGTCCAGCACCTGATCGTGGGGGTTGCCTGCGGTGCCCGCAACGGCGGCTACCAGCGGGCTTGAGATGAAGTCGCCGGCGCTGGCGGTGTTCAAGCCGCCGGCGGAGAGTGTGCTGGCCACTGAAGCCTGCGCTGCCGCCACGGCGCCGGCGGTGGCGGTGGCGGCCAGGGCGCTGGCGCTGACGCCAGCCACGTAGGCCGCGGGGTCGGCGCCGGTCAGTCGCGCCACCACCAGTTCGGTCAGCGGCGTCACGTTGGCCGTGACGCTGGCAGCGGCGCCGGCCGGCGCCACCGAGTGCAGACGCAGGCTGCTGTCGCTGCTGGTGGCCTTCAGTACGCAGGGCAGGGCGCCGCCCGCGATGCTGAGGCTGTAGCTGCCATTGGCGTTGGTGGTGGCGGTACCGGTGCCGGTGGCGCAGGTGACAGCCACGCTGGCACCGGCCAAGGCCGCCCCGCGCGCCACCACGCCAGTCAGCGTGATGCTGCCGGCCGGCGCAGGCGGGGTCGGAGGCGGGGGCGGCGTCGGTGGGGAATCGCCACCGCCACAGGCGCTGAGCATGCCCAGTGCAAACAGCGACAGGGCCAGGCGATTGAGTTTCTTGTGTGCGTTCATGAAGGGGCGACCGTTCTTGCAGGGGTTGGCGGTGCGGGGTCTGCCGCGCCGCATGGCCGTGTTTCAGCCATGTTGCGGAGCTTTGCCGAGGGCGCACTGGCGCAGGCTCAACCGAAAGGCTGAGCCGTCCACAGTCCGCGGTAGCGGGACCGACAATGGTGTGATGCGGGCTGAAACCTCCTCGTTGTGCTCGCGGCTGCTGGGTTGTGCGCTGACCTGGTTCGTCCTCGGGCCGGGCGGCGCGGTGGCCGGCAGCCTGCACCTGAGCGAAGCCGAGTTCCGCGCCGGGAGCGCGAACCCTGTGCAACCCGAGCAGACCGTGCCCCTGCCCGACACTTGGGCACTGCGCGGCGGCCCCACCAGTGGCGAGGGCCACTACCGGGTGCGCTTTTCGCTGCCGTCCGCGGTGACCCAGGTCTGGGCGGTCGAGGCCGAACGTCTGAGCGCGTCGCACGAACTGCGGCTCAACGGGCAGCTGGTGCATGGCGTGCTGCAGAGCCCGCCACCGCTGAAGCGCGCCATGCCAGTGCTGATCGCGCTGCCGCCGCACCTGCTGCGAGCTGGCGAGAACACGCTCGACATCCGCATCCGCACGGGCGTCAGCGGTGGCCTGTCAGCCTTGACGCTAGGGCCTTTCGAGTCCCTGGACGCTGACTTCCGCCGCAGCCAGTTACGCACCGTGGCCTTGCCGCAGGCCGCCAACATCGCCGCCGGCGGCGTGTCGTTGTTCATGTTGCTGATGTGGTGGCGGCGGCGCAGCGAAGTGGCGCTGGGCAGTTTCGGTGCCTTGTGCCTTCTGGCATCGGTGCGCAACTACGCCTATTTCGCGACCGCCGCGCCGCTGCCCACGCAGTCGTCGAGCTGGCTGTACATGATGGCGGCGCTGCTGACGACGCTGCTGCTGGGCGTCTTTGCCATGGCCTTCGCCGATCGCCGCCCGGCCAGCTTCCGGCGCACGCTGTGGGCGATGGCACTGCTGTTCCCGGCCTTGAGCCTGCTGGCGCTGGCCTTCGGCGCGCTGCAGCTGGCGCGCCTGTGGCTGTACCCCGTGCTGCTGCTGCTGGTGCTGCCTTCGCTGGGCCTGCTGCTGCAGGCCGCGTGGCGCAAGCGCTCGGCCATGGACATCGCGCTGGTGGCCAGCCTGGCGGGTGTGCTGGTGGCCGGCGTGCACGACTACCTGCTGCAGCAGGGCCGACTGTCCATCATGGGCCAGTTCTGGTTTCCTTATGCCGTGCCGCTGGTGGTGACAGTGTTTTCGGCCCTGCTGCTGAAGCGGCTGCTGACGAACATGGAGCTCGTCGAACGCATGAACGTCACGCTGGAACGCCAGGTGGCCGAACGCACGCGCGAACTGCAGGCGGCCAATGCGGTCACCACGCGCTTTCTGTCCGCTGCCAGCCACGACCTGCGCCAGCCCATGGTCAGCATCGGCCTGCTGGTGGGGCTGATGGCGCAACAGGTCGGCAGCGGACCCTTGCGGGGTGTGGTGCAACGCCTGCAGCAGGCCGCGAGCGCGATGGAGGGCCTGCTGACGCGCCTGCTGGACCTGTCCCGCCTGCAGTCCGGTACCGTGCGTGTGCAGCGCCAGCCGATCGCGTTGCAAGCCTTGTTCGACGAGGTCGCGGCGCAGCACCGTGAACAGGCGCAGAGCCAAGGGCTGCGCCTGCGCGTGCGGCCCTGCCCCGCTGTGGTGGACAGCGACCCGGCACTGCTGCAGCAAATTGTGGGCAACCTGCTGGGCAACGCGGTGCGCTACACCGCCCGCGGCGGCGTGCTGCTGGCGGCGCGCCCGGCCGGGCCCATGCACTGGCGCCTGGCCGTGTGGGACACCGGCTCCGGCATCCCGGCGGCGCAGCAGCGCGCCATCTTCGGCGAGTTCGTGCGCGGCGCGAACCCGGCGCCTGCTGCCGAACCGGCTACGGGGCTGGGGCTGGGGCTGGGACTGGGACTGGGACTGGGACTGGGTTTGGGGCTGACGATTGCGCAAGGTTCGGCGGCCTTGCTGGGCACGCGGGTGGATTTGCAGTCGCGGCCCGGTCGCGGGTCGTGTTTCAGCGTGCTGCTGCCACGGGCCCGCGCCGCGGCGCTCCTGCCCGCGGCCGCGCCGGTGCTGTCCGCCCAGACCCGGCCGTTGGCCGGCTGCTGCCTGTGGCTGCTGGAAGACGACGTCCACGCGCGGGCGTCGCTGCAGCTGCTGCTGCTGCACTGGGGTGCTTCGGTCCATGCCTACACCCGCGTCGCCGACGTGCAGGCGGCGGTAGGCGAGGGTGAAGGCGACAGCGCCGCAGCGCCTCGGCCCGACCTGCTGCTGACCGACCTGAGCCTGCCCGACGCCCTGGGCACTGCCGCCCTGGTGCAGCTGCGCCGCCGCTGGCCGGGTCTGCCGGCGCTGATCGTCACCGGCAACACCGCGCCTGAAGACCTGGTCGAACTGGCGCGTTGGCGTGACGCCGGCGTGCCCGTGCTGGTCAAGCCCTTTGCCAGCGCTGCCCTGCAGGCCGCCGTGCTGGCGGCGCTGGGCCGCCCGGGGTCGCCCGGGCTCGCCTAGAGCCTGAGCCGCCAGCGCGCGGCCGCTACCACGGCCTGGGTGCGGCTCTCGACCTCGAGCTTGCGATAGATCAGCTGCAGATGGGTCTTGACCGTCGCTTCGGTCAGGCCCAGCGAGCGGCCGATGAGCTTGTTTGACTGACCGTCGATCAGCAGCCGCAGCACGTCGCGCTGGCGCTCGCTGAGATCGGGCGGCCCGGCGGCCGCCAGCGGCGCGGCACTCATCGCCGCAGGCAGGATCACCCCGCCCGCCAGCACGCGCTGCACCCCCTGCACCAGCCTTTCGGCGTTCACCGACTTCGACAGGAAGCCTGCCGCCCCGAGTTCGATGGCGGCCAGCACGGCGTCGCGGTCGTCGTAGGCCGACAGCACCACCACCGGCACCTGCGGCGCGGCCTCGCGCACCTGGTGCAGGGTGTCCAGGCCACGGCTGTCGCCCAGGTCGAGGTCGAGCAGGATCAGGTTGATGTCGGGTTCGTGGAGCAGCACCCGCAGTCCCGAAGCCAGGTTCGCGGCGACACGCCAGAGGTGGCCGGGCAGACGCTGGTCGAGCAGCATCAGCAGGCTCTCGCGCACCATCGCATGGTCATCGACCAGCAGTGTCTTTCGCGGGCGCTGCCGGCCGGCCGTTCCCGAACCCGCCTCATCGCGTGGAGCCGGCCCGGCCGGAGACCTCGTGTCCTCGAACTCTTCCATCACCATGACCGCGAGCTTGAGACAAACCACATTGAATCGAGCATACCGCCCGGGTCGCCGCAACATGGGCCGACGTGGTCCGCCCGCGGCGCGTCGACGGCAAGATTTCGCTGCCCACGCTCCTCTGGCTGAACACTAGGGCGGCGCGACGACTGGCGCCGTTTCGGGCACCCGGGCATTGCATCACTGCCTTCAGACAAGCCTCGGAGCGCGCATGCGCCGCAGCTTCAGCGCCAGACACAGCGCCAGACACAACGCCAGACACAGCGACTTGAACCCGGCCTGCACCGGGTGCTGTCCGCGCAGGCTGGATGGAGCACAGTCCAACGTCCTCTCTCGAGCCATGGGGCGGCAGATCTTCTTGTGGTTCGTATGGGCGCCGGTGCATACCCGTTCAACGCCGACAGGGATGCAGCGCCGTCCGGGATTTTCTTTTTTTGCCGCCCACGCTCCCAGGGGACCGGTTGGACAGGCGGCGGGCTCGTCGCCGCAGGGGATACCACGGTGTCATTGGCTGCGAGGCCCGTCACCGCTTCAATGCACCCATCCCGACACCACACCCCAGGAGAGTCCGCATGTACACCTTCCCCGCCCCCCACACCGGCCGTGCCCAGCGTCTGGCCGCCTTGGGCCGCTGCCTGATAGACCACCTCGACACGCCGCTGCTGGTGCTCGACACCCTGGGCACGATGCTCGAAGCCAACGTCAGCGCCATGCGCCGCATTGCCGCGCGCCAGGGCCTGTGGCAGGACGCGGCCGGCCGCATTGCGGTGCGCAGCGAAGGCCGCTGGGTGCCGCTGTCGCGCTACGCCGACGACATGGCGGCCGGCCGCACCGTCACCTTGCCGATGGACGCGGCCGACGGCACGCGGGCGCAGATCACGCTGCAGGCCTTGACCGCCACGGACGATGGCGTCGCTTTGGACGTCACACGGGGTGGCGGCTGGATGCTGGCGCGCATCGAGCGCCCTGCGGCCCAGCACGCCGACGCGCTGCGCGGCCGCTTCCGCTTCACCCGCACCCAGGCCCGTGTGGCCGAATTGCTGTGCCAGGGCCACCCGCCGATGCACGCGGCGCAGACCCTGGGCATCAAGCTGTCCACTGTGCGCACCCATGTCGGCCAGCTGTACGAGAAGACAGGCACGCACAGCCAGGCGCAGCTGGTGGCGCTGCTGCACCGCAACTGAGCCAGCCTGCGCCTGGTGACTCGTGACTCGCGACTGGCGCCCCGCCGTCGGCGGTGGCTCCGGGCCGGGCCAGGCGGGGCCGGGCCAGGCCGGGCCAAAGCCGGCGCTACATTCGGCGTACCGCCGGCAACTGGCCCGGCGTTGACCCCGCCCTGACTTGAGCGACACCTTCGACGAAGCCACCGCCCGCCGCGTGCTGATGCTGCGGGCCTTCGAGGACGGCCCCGCGGTCGACAACGTGTTGTGGACGGCCGCAGACGGCGCCTGGGCCACACGCGTGGCTGTGGAGGCGGACACGGCCGGCCCTTCCCGCACGTCCCGGCCCGCCATCTGGCTGGGCGCACGCGCTGCTGCCGCCCTGCGGCGGCTGCAGCCGCGGTCTCCGGCCGTGGCGCGCCGGCTGGCCAGCGGCACAAACGCGGGGGGACCCCTGCTGCTGACTTTGCTGGCAGCCTTGGCCGTGGGCCTCGCTGCCGACGTGCTGGGCGGCGCGCAACGCATCAACCTGCTGGCGCCCCCGGTGTGGGCGCTGCTGCTGTGGAACGTGGCCGTCTATGCCGGCATGGCGATGCTGGCCCTGCGTGCCCGTGGCGGTAACACCCCCTGGGCCGGGTCGCCGGCGCGGCTGGCCCGCTGGTGGCTGGGGCGCGGCGCCACACGCGCGGGGCGGCGCGATGCACCTTTGCAGGCCTGGGCGGCGCTGTGGGCACCTTTGGCCGCACCTCTGGTGGCGGCGCGCGCGGCGGCACTGCTGCACGTGGCGGCGGCCGCGCTGGCGGCCGGGGTCATCGCCGGCATGTACCTGCGCGGGCTGGTGCTGGACTTCCGCGTCGGCTGGCACAGCACCTTTCTCGACGCCACCCAGGTGCACACGCTGCTGTCGACGCTGCTGGGTCCGGCCGCCGGTCTCAGCGGTATCGCGCTGCCCGATGTGGCCGGCGTCGCTGCGTTGCGGCTGGGCCCGGCTGCGGTGGCGTCGGCACCGGCGGCCGACTGGATCCACCTGTACGCCTTGACCCTGACGGCGGTGGTGGTGCTGCCGCGCCTGCTGCTGGCCCTGGGCGCCGCGACGCAGGCCCGCTGGCGTGCAGGGCGGCTGGTGCTGCCGCTGCACGAGCCGTACTTCCAGCGCCTGCTGCTGGCCCGCGCCGGACGCGACGCCGTGGTGCAGGTGCATCCGCATGCCGTGGCGGCCGGCGCGCAGGCGGTGCTGGGCCTGCGCGCCGCGCTGGTGGCGGTGCTGGGTGACCGCCTGACGCTGCAGGTGGCGGCCCCGGTGGCGTATGGCGAAGAGGACGCACCGTCGGCCCTGACCGCGGCGCCGGCGCCGGCGGCGGTGCTGGCGTCTGGCGCCGCGCCGATGACCTCGGCCGGGCCCACGCTGTGCATTGCCCTGGTGGATCTGGCCGCCACCCCCGAGGCCGAGGTTCACGGCCGCTTCCTGCACAGGCTGTCAGGGGGCAGTGGTGGCAACAGGACGGCCGTGCCGCTGCTGGTGGTGGCCGATGCCACTCATTTCAGGCGCCGCTTCGGCAGCCTGCCGCAGCGCGAGGCCGAACGCGCCGCTGCCTGGCAGGCGCTGGCGCGACAGCACGGACTGGGCGCGCTGGTCATCGACCTCGAACAACCCGACCTGCGGGCGGCGGCCGACGACCTGACCACGCTGCTGCAGGGGGCGCCGAAGTGAGTGGCGATGTGAGCGCCGAAGCGAGAGGCGAAGCGAGAGGCAACAGCGTCACGGTGACGCTGTCTCTGGTCAGCCACACCAATGCCGGCAAGACGACTTTGGCGCGCACCCTGCTGGCGCAGGACGTGGGCGAGGTGCGCGACGCGCCGCACGTGACCGAGTTCGCCGACGGCCATGTGCTGCTGGAAAGTGCCCAGGGCGACCAGCTGCAGCTGTGGGACACCCCTGGTTTCGGCGACAGCGTGCGCCTGGCGCGGCGCCTGGAGGCCCACGAAGGCCCGCTGGGCGGCACCGTGGGCTGGTTCCTGAGCGAGGTCTGGGACCGCTGGACCGACCGCCCCTTCTGGGCCAGCCAGCAGGCATTGCGCCATGTGCGCGACACCAGCGACGTCGTGCTCTACCTCGTCAACGCCGCCGAAGAGCCGGCCGCTGCCGGCTACCTGGCGCCCGAGATGCGGCTGTTGTCGTGGGTCGGCAAGCCGGTGCTGGTGCTGCTGAACCAGCTCGGCGCGCCGCGCGGGAGCGCGGCCGAGGCGGCTGACGTCGAGCGCTGGCGCCAGCATCTGCAGACCCTGGGCGTCGCGGCATCGGCCGCGCGCCTTGCGTCGATGCCATCGACGACATCGGCGCCGTCGACGCTTTCGGCGCCGCCGGTGCAGGTCGTGCTGCCGCTGGACGCCTTCGCCCGCTGCTGGGTGCAGGAGGGCGCGCTGTGGCAAGCCGTGCTGCCGCTGCTGGAAGGCGAACGCGCCGCCGCCATGCAACGCCTGACGCAGGTCTGGGCCATGCGGCGGCTGGCCACGTTTGATGCCGCCGTGCATGAACTGGCCACCAGCCTGGGGCGCATCGGCGCGGCGCGTGCCGCGGGTGATGTCGCAGGTGATGTCGCAGGTGAAGACGGGGCCCAGGCGGCCTCCATGCTGTCGGGCTGGTTCGACCGCCTGCGCCGCCTCGACCCGCGTGCGGCGGCCGCGGCCGCCGACAACGACCCCGTACAGGCCGCGCTGGCACTGGCGCTGGACGAAGAGGTCAAGCACTGCACCGCGGCGCTGATCGGCCTGCACGGCCTGCGCGGTGAGGCCCAGGGCGAGATCCTGGCGCGCCTGGCGGGCGACATGCAGGCGCGCGAACGGGTGCCCGAGGGCCGCGCCGCGGTGCTGGGCGGGGCCGTCACGGGCGCGCTGGCGGGCCTGAAAGCCGACGTCGTCAGCGGCGGGCTCACGCTGGGCGGCGGGCTCATCGCCGGCGGCATCCTCGGGGCGCTGGGGGCGGCCGGGCTGGCACGCGCGGTCAACGTCGTGCGCGACACCGAACGTCGCTGGGTGCGCTGGAGCGACGCCGCCATGGCGCCGCGGGTGCAGTCGGCGCTGCTGCGTTATCTGGCGGTGGCGCATTTCGGTCGCGGCCGTGGCGACTGGGCGGCGGGCGAGGCACCTGCGCACTGGGCGGCCGAGGTGCAGGCCGCGCTGGCCCCGCACCAGGCCGCGCTGGCGGCGCTGTGGACCGGCCGCAGCACCCGCTGGGACAACGCCGGCGAAGCCGAGCGCCTGAGCACGGCGCTGCACCCCTTGCTGGCCGCGGCACTGCAAGATCTGCTGCAGCGCCTGTACCCCGGCCGCTGGCCCGAAACAGACGTGACCGGCACAACATAATCCTGCGCATGAAGATATTGATCCTCGGTGCAGGACGTGTGGGGGAGAGCGTGGCCGAGAGCCTGGTGTCGGAGCAGAACGACATCACCGTCATCGACAGCGACCCCGACCGCCTGGGCGAACTGCAGGAACGCCTGGACCTGCGCGGCGTGGTCGGCAACGGCATCCAGCCCAGCGTGCTGCGTGAGGCCGGCATCGAGGACGCCGACATGTTGATCGCCTGCTCGCCGCTGGACGAGACCAATCTCGTCGCCTGCAAGGTCGCGCACGATCTCTTCAACGTGCCGACGACGATTGCACGCGTGCGCAGCCCTGAGTTTCAGGCCGGCAGCCCGCTGATGGGCAAGGACGGTTTCTCGGTCGATGCCGTCATCTGCCCCGAGCAGAGCGTGACGGCCTACATCCGCAAACTCATCGAGTACCCGCGGGCGCTGCAGGTGCTGGAGTTCGCGCACGGTCTGGTGAGCCTGATCGCAGTGCGCGCCGCCGAGGGCGCACCGATGGTGCAGCACAGCCTGGCCGAGATCCCGGCCCTGGTGCCGGGCATCGAACTGCGCATCGTCGCCATCTACCGCCAGGAGCACGTGCTGCGACAACTCGATGGCAGCACCCGCATCCTGCCCGAGGACGAGGTCTTCGTGCTCGCCGCCACCGAGCACATCCGTACCGTGCTGAGTGCGCTGCGCGGCCCGCAATCCAAGCCGGTGAAGCGCCTGATGATCGCTGGCGGCGGCCGGGTCGGGCTGCGCCTGGCGCGCGAACTGCTGGACGGCCACCAGATCAAGATCATCGAGGGCAACAAGAAGCGCTGCGAGTACCTGGCCACGCAATTGCCACACGATGTGCTGGTGCTCGAAGGCGACAGCACCGACGAGGACCTGCTGGGCGACGAGAACGTCGACCAGATGGACCTGTTCATCGCGTTGACCAGCGACGATGAGGACAACATCATGTCCTGCCTGCTGGCCAAGCGCCTGGGCGCCAAACGCGTGCTGGCGCTGATCAACCGCCGCGCCTACGCCGACCTGGTGCAGGGCACCGCCATCGACATCGCCATCAGCCCTGCGCATGCCGTCATCGGCGAACTGCTGGCCTATGTGCGCCGCGGCGACGTCGAGGCCGTGCACAGCCTGCGCCGTGGCGCGGCCGAGGCGATGGAGGCGATCGTGCGCGGCGACCGCAAGACCTGCCGCATGGCCGGCCGGCGCATCGACGAGGTCGGCCTGCCGCCCGGCGCCCAGGTCGGCGCCATCGTGCGCGGCCTGCACCGCGACGACGGCAGCGAGGCCGGCGCCGACGCCAAGCCCGTCGTCATCATGGCGCACCATGACACCGTGGTGCTGCCCAACGACCACGTCATCGTCTTCGTGCCGAAGAAGCGGATGGTGCGCGAGGTCGAGAAGCTGTTCCAGGTCGGACCGACCTTTCTCTTCTAGTTCCGCGACACGTTTTCGATGGGCTTGCTGGCTGTCGTCGCCCTGGTCGGGCGCATCCTGCTGATGTTCGCGCTGATGATGGCCGTGCCGCTGGCTTTCGCGCTGGTCGGGCGCGATGGCGGACAGGCGGCCTTCACGGCCGGGCTGATGGTGACCCTGGCTGCCGGCCTGGCGATGAGCGTGGCCATGCGCCGCTTTCGCCGCGAACTGCAGCCCAAGGACGGCTTCATCCTCGTCGCCATGACCTGGCTGGTGCTGCCCTTCTTTGCCGCGCTGCCGTTGATGTGGGCGCTGCCGGGGCTGAGCTTCACCGACGCCTTCTTCGAGGCCATGAGCGGCTTCACCGCCACCGGCGCCACCGCGCTGTCGGGGCTCGACGCCATGCCCCTGTCGGTCAACGTCTGGCGCTGCTTCCTGCAGTACGTCGGCGGCCTGGGCATCATCGTGCTGGCCGTGGCCATCCTGCCGCTGCTGGGCGTGGGCGGCAGCCAGTTGTTCAAGGCCGAGATCACGGGCCCGATGAAGGACGCCAAGCTCACGCCGCGCATCGCCGACACGGCGCGCGGGCTCTGGGTCGTGTACTTCGTGATGTCGCTGGCGTGCTTCGTGGCCTACGGCGTGGCAGGCATGTCCTGGACCGATGCCTTCATGCACATGTGCACGACCATGGGCCTGGGTGGCTTCTCCAGCCACGATGCCAGCTTCGGCCACTGGAACTCGCCCGCGATCGAGGCTGTGGCGGTGGTCTTCATGCTGCTGGCGGGCGTCAACTTCGCGCTCTACTTCGTGGCCTGGCGCCAGCGCTCGCTGGCACGCCTGTGGTTCGACATCGAGGTGCGCTGCTTCTATGGCGTGCTGGCCGCCAGTGTGGCGGTGATCTCGGTCTATCTGCTGGCGCAGGGCACCTACCCCGACTACGCCCAGGCGCTGCGGCACACCATCTTCCATGTGGTCTCGGTGGCCACCACCACCGGCTATGCAACCGTGGACTACGCGCAGTGGCCGATGTTCGCGCCGCTGCTGATGATCCTGCTCGGCTGCTTTGCCACCTGCGCCGGCAGTACCGGTGGTGGCATCAAGATGATCCGCATGCTGCTGCTGATCAAGCAGGCGCGGCGCGAGATGGTGCGTGTGGTGCACCCCAGCGTCGTCAACCCGGTGGTGGTGGGCGGGCGCGCCGTGCCCGACCGCGTCATCCAGAGCGTCATCGCCTTCATGATGATCTACGGCGCCACGCTGGTGGGGCTGACGATGGTGCTGCTGTTCAGTGGCCTGGACCCCGTCACCGCTTTCACCGCCGTGGTCGCCTGCGTCAACAACATCGGCCCGGGGCTGGGCCTGGTCGGCCCGGCGCTGAACTACGGTTCGCTCAACGACTTCCAGACCTGGGTGCTGAGCTTCGCGATGATGCTGGGGCGGCTGGAATTGCTGAGCGTGCTGGTGCTGTTCACGCCGCAGTTCTGGCGCCGTTGAGGCTGCCCTTGCAGCCAGTCGGTGCGGGGACTCAGTCCCGCGGCAGGTACAGCGCGTCGGTGTAGGTGGCCAGCCACTGCGGCTTGTAGGCGACGAAGATGGCCACCAGCATGCCGGTGATGAAGGCATCGCCCGAGGCGGTGAGCATGCGCGCCAGTAGCACATCCTCGGCCGCCAGCCCGGCCGGCACGCCGCCATGCCACAGCGCCAGCGCTCCTGCGGCGGTGGCCGCGATGCCGGTGACGAAGAAGCCGCGACCCATG
>JBBSCX010000037.1:0-15917 GCA_038249905.1 Burkholderiales bacterium | reverse complement strand
TCGTTGTTCCAGCGCGCCAGCGTCGGCGGCTTGACGTCGCGCGGAAAGCGGCTCTGCACCGCAGAGACGCGGTCGCGCACCTCCTGCATGGCGCGGTCCATGTCGGTGTCCAGGCCGAATTGCACGCTCATGTCGGCGCGGCCCTCGAAAGCGCGCGAGGTGATGCGCTTGACACCAGCCACGCCGTTGACGGCTTCTTCCAAGGGCTTGAGCACCTCGCGCTCCAGCGCCTCGGGCGTCGCGCCCGGGTATTGCACTTCCATCCAGGCGCCGGGAAAGCTGATGTCGGGCATCTGCTCGACGCCCAGCTTGGCGTAGCTGAACAGCCCCAGCACACACAGCGCCACCATGACCATGACGGCGAAGACCGGGTTGTTGATCGAGACGCGGGTGATCCACATGATGTCGTGTTCCTGTGGCTCAGCGCAGCACGGCCGGCGTGGCAGTCGCGGCCACCGCAGCGGCCGAAGTGGGCACAGTGGGCGCACTGCGCGATCCCGGCGCCGCCGCCACCAGCGCCTTGGCGCCTTCACGCAGGTTGTCGAAGCGGGCCGCCAACACCTGGCTGTCGCCGGTCACCCCCTGCACCACCTCGACCCGACCGGCACGTTCGTCGCGCCGGCCCACGGTGACGGCACGGCGCGCCAGCGTGCCGTTCTCGATCACCCAGACATGGTCCTGGCCCGAGGTGTTGCCCACCGCCGTGGCCGGCAGCGTCAGGCGCTGCGTGCCGTCGGCCAGGCTCGCCCGGGCCACGGCGTACTGGCCGGCGCGCATCTTTTCGCCGCGGTTGTCCAGCGCGATGGTCACGCCGATCGATCGGGTGCCCGGCTCGGCCGCCGGCGCGATGCGCGCGATGCGCCCTTCCACCGCCGTGTCCATGCCTTCCACCTGCACCTGCACAAGCAGCCCCGCGGCGAGGCGGCTGACCTCGTGCGTACCGACGCTGCCGGCCAGTTCGAGCTGCGCCAGGTCGACGATGCTGAGCACCTGCTGCTGGTCGCTGAGCTTTTCGCCCGGCAGCACATGGCGCTTGGCGACGATGCCGGCAATCGGCGCGACCAGGGTGGCGTCGCGCAGCGCCACGCGGGCCGTTTCGACCGTGGCCTGCGTGGCGTTGAGCGCAGCGCGGGCGGTCTCGACCGTGGCGCGCGAGTTCTCCAGCGCGATCGACGAGATGAACTGCTGCTGCGCCAGGCGTTCGTTGCTGGCATGCGTGCGCTCGGCCTGGGCCAGCGCGGTGCGTGCCGATTCCAGCTGTGCGCTGCGCTCGACCACGCGGCTCGTGGCATCGGCCAGGTCGATGCGGCCGATGACCTGGCCGGCGCGCACGCGGCTGCCCTCGGCCACGTCCAGCGACAGCAGGGTGCCACTGGCGCGGGCACGCACCAGGGCCGTCTGTGGCGCCACCAGCGGGCCCGAAAACTCGACCACCGAGCTCAGCGTCGCCATCGATGGCTGCACCACTTCCAGCGCGGTGAACTGCAGCGGCACGTCCGCCTTCTTGCCGTCCTTGCCTTCTTTGCCGTCCTTGCCGGTGCCGGCGCCGGCACTGGCGTCATCAACCTGCGCCACGGCGGCCTGGGCCTTGCCGCCGCCACCGCCGGGCAGGCCCGGCAGGCCAGAAACAAGGCCGGTCATCATCGCCACGCCGGCCCCAGCCGCCAGCAACACCACGGCGCCGCCGCCCATCCACCACTTCTTCTTCATGTGCCCTCCAAGCCCGGGACGTCCCGGTTGTGCAACTCCGGCGGCAGTCTAGGCAGGGGCCCTCGCCGGGCCAGCCCATTGCGATGGACGGCAGCCGGCGGGCGACGAAATGCAGCGCGGCGGGACGCGGCGGTAGGCGTACGCGGCGGGCAAAGGCGGCGGTGACGGGCGGCGGAGCCCGGGCGGGGATGCCGCCGCAGCGGCTCAGGCCAGGGCCAGGGGCCGCGTGCCGGGATCGAGGTCGGGGTCGGGGTCGGGGTCGTGGACGGACGCGGCGACGCCGTCCACCTGCTGCCGCGCCCAGCGCGCCAGGGCGTCGGCTTCCAGCGGCCGGCTGTACAGGAAGCCCTGTACGTGGTGGCAACCCAATGCCGCCATCAGGGCGGCCTGACCTTCGGTCTCCACGCCCTCGGCGACGACGCGGATGCCCACCGTGCGTGCGACGCGCACGGTGGCCTCGATCAGCACGCGGTGGTATTCCACCGTCTCGGCCTGGCTGACGAAGGATCGGTCGATCTTGACCACGTCCACGTTCAGCTCGGGCAGGCTGGCCAGTGACGAGTAGCCGACGCCGAAGTCGTCCAGCGCCACCATCACGCCCAGCGCCTTCAGCTGGCGCAGGGTGTCCTGCACGGTAATGTTCTTGGCTGCGTCCGATTCATTCACCTCCAGCCACAGGTGCTCGGGTGCCAGGTCGTGGCGCGCCAGCAAGCGCCGCACCTCGTCCACCAAGCCGCTGTGGCCCAGGCTGATGCGCGACAGGTTGACGGCCACCGTGCCCGGCGCCGCGGTGCCCAGTTCGGCCTGCCACTGCACCAGCTGCGCGCAGGCCTGGTCGAGCACCAGCAGATCGATGGCCTCGACCAGGCCACATTCCTCGGCCACGCCGATGAAGTCCACCGGCGACACCAGCCCGCGCTGCGGGTGGCGCCAGCGCACCAGCGCCTCGACCCCCACCATGCGCCCGGTCTGCAGCGACAGCACCGGCTGGTAGGCGACGAACAGTTCTCCCAGCGCCGCCCGCGGGTCCAGCGCCCGGCGCAGATCCTGCTCCACCGCCGCGGTGAGGGCGACGCGTTCCTGCATCGAGTGGTCGAACACGACACAGCGGTTGCGGCCGCCGCGCTTGGCCTCGTACATCGCGGTGTCGGCGTCGCGCAGCACCCGGGCCGCATCGGCGTCGGCCGCCAGCGCGCTGGACACCACCACGCCGATGCTGACGGTGCATTGCAGGCGGTGCATCTGCACCATGTAGGGCTGGGCCAGATCGGCCAGCAGGCGTTCGGCGATGCGGCGCGCAGCCTCGGTCTCGCCGGTGCCGTCGAGCACGACGACGAATTCGTCGCCGCCCAGCCGCGCCGCCAGCGAGAGGTCGGAATCGACGCGGGCGACGGTGTCGCCCGGGCGCATGGTCAGTGCCAGACGCTCGGCGATGGCGTGCAGCAGCGCGTCGCCGATGGCGTGGCCGTGCGAGTCGTTGATGAGCTTGAAGCGGTCGAAATCCATGAACAGCACCGCGAAGCCATAGCCCGGGTGGCGGCGTCCGTGGTCGATGGCGCGCTGCAGCCGTTCCAGCACCGCGGTGCGGTTGGGCAGGCGCGTCAGCGCGTCGGTGCGGGCGTGCGACAACAGTTCGGCCTGCATGTGATGGCGGGCGGTGACGTCGTGGTTGACGCTGACAAAGCCGCTCAGGCGCCCGGCCGGGTCGTGCACGGCCTGGATGTCGCAGTCCAGCCACAGCTCGCCGCCATCGCGCGTGCGGGCGCGCGCCTCCACGCGCAGGCCCTGGCCCGCACGCAGCGCCGCTTGCGATTGCAGCTGCGCCGAGGTGTCGGCATCGCCATGCACCCGGCGCAGCAGTTCGGCGGGTGCGCGGCCCAGGGCCTCGGCCGCTGTCCAGCCGGTGGCCTGGGTGAAGGCAGCATTGGTCCAGGTGATGCGGTCGTCGGCATCGCTGATGATGACCAGGGCCTGCGTGTGTTCAGCCACGACCGCCAGGCGCTGCAAGCTGTCGGCCTGGTCGGCAAGCAAGTCCAACTGCCGCCGCACCGCGCGCACCGCAGGCTCCACCGCCACGGCGGCCAGCAGCAGCAGCAGCAGCAGCGTGCCGCCGCTCCAGAGTTCGATGACGTGGCGCTGGCGCTGCCCCCGTGCCTGGGCCGCGTTGCGCAGCGCATCGGCCAGGGCCTGGGCTGCCGTGCGGGCGGTGGCGGCATCGGCCTGCAGCACCCCGGCGATGGCAGTGATGGCAGCTTCCAGTGCCAGGTCGGGGGGCACCTGCTCAGCACCAGGGGCCACGGCCCGATCCGCCAGCGCCACCAGATCCAGGCTGTGCTGCCACAACGGTGTGCGTGCGGCCTGCCAGCGTTGCAGCGCCGGGCCCAGCTGTCCGTCGGCCTCGTCCTGCAGTGCCAGCTGACGTGCCATCGCAGCCTCGAACAGCAGCGCGTCCTGCGCCGACTGCGCGTGCAGGGTCTGCAGGCGCTGCAGTTGTCGCGCGCGGTCACGTTGCGGGTCGGCCACCAGCAGGGCGTGCCGCGCCAGTTCTTCGGACTGCGCGCGCTGCTGCCCGGCGTGGTCCAGCAGTTCTGCATCGGCAGCGCGCGCCTGCTCCAGGCTCTGCGCCGACCAGGCCTGCGCCAGCGTCACCAGGGCGACGACGGCAAAGGCCAGGTACAGGCCGAAGCGCAACTGCCGCGGCAGGCCGGCGTCGCTGCGCGCCAGCCAGGCCGAAGTGGCGGCGGCCGCAGTGGCGGACGGCGATGTCGATCTTGAATCGGGCTGACGCATGGTGGCAGGGTGAACGCTGGCGCGGGGCACGGGCCGTGCCGACGCTGAACCCTTATCGGCCGTGCGTGGCGGCGCTTGAGTGCGCCCGGCGCGTGATGGCGGACCGCGCAGGCGACGCAGTTCACGCCAGGTGGCGCCGCGCCAGCACCGCGGCGCCCCAGGCCGCCAGGGCGGCTGCGGCCGCGGCCCAGAACACGGCCGCGAAGCCGATGCCGTCGCCCAGGCGGTCGATCAGCCAGCCGCCGCCGACACCGCCCACCACGCCGGGCAGGCCATATCCCAGCGTGGTGTACAGCGCCTGCCCGCGGCCGCGCAGCCGGCCCGGGAAGAAGCGGTACACCAGCGCGATGCAGGCCGAATGGTGGGCCGCGAAGGTGATGGCATGCGTCAGTTGTGCCAGCACCAGCAGCGCCAGCGCGGCCGCGGGCCAGAACGGCACACTGGCGGTGGCGACAAAGCGCAGCATCGTCACGGCGGCCACCAGTTCCAGCCAGCGCGATGGCGTCAGGCGGCCGAACCACCGCCCCTGGAACCAGAAGAAGGCGATTTCGACGCTGACCGACACCGCCCACAAGGCGCCCACCGCCGCCTTGCCGTAGCCCAGCGACACCAGGTACAGCGAGAAGAAGGCGTACAGGCTGGTGTGTGCCAGCACGGTCAGGAAGACCGACGCAAAGAACCAGGCCACCGCCGGCTGGCGCAGCAGCGGCAGCACGGGCGGCGCCGGGGCGTCGTGCACAGCCTGTTCTCGCAGCCGCGGCAGGCGCAATGCGGCCACCAGCAGCAGCGCGTTCATGGCCGCCACGAACCACGGAAAGACCTGGATGCCGACGACTTCGAGCAGCGCGCCGAAAGCCGTCACCGAAACGATGAAGCCGACCGAGCCCCACACCCGCACGCGGCCGTAGCGCGCCGGGTCGATGCCGCCGTCTGCCGTGCGCAGCAGGTGCGCCAGCGTGGCCTCGTACAGCGGCACGACGCCGCCATTGGCCAGGAACATCAGGGCCGTCACCAGCGCCACCGGCACGGCCGCCTGCACCCCCAGCAGGCCCAGCGCAGACAGCAGCGCACCGACCGCCGCCAGCACCATCAGCTCGACCCGGCGCCCGCTGTGGTCGCCCAGCCAGCCCCAGGCATAGGGCGAGAGCACCCGCGTCCAGCTCTGCAGCGACAGGATGGCGCCGATCACCAGCGGCGAATAGCCCAGGCTCTGAAACCACAGCGGCGCATACGGGTTGAACAGCCCGACGGCGGCGAAGTAGCAGAACGACAGCGCGCCGAAGCGGCCCAAGACGGACTTCACGCGGACCTCACGCCGACCTTACGCGGACTTCACCTGAACTTCATCTGGACGTCACTTGCACACTTGAGGCCAACCTCAAGCGCGGCCCGGATCGGCGTTCAAGCCCGCCGTGTGCGCCCATCAGCCCACGTCCGGGGCCTGGCCCGCGATCGCTGGCAGCGCATGCACCACGTCACCGCATTGCGCGCGGTGCCGCAGCGCATGGTCCATCACCACCAGCGCCAGCATGGCCTCGGCGATGGGCGTGGCGCGGATGCCGACGCAGGGGTCGTGGCGGCCGTGGGTCTCGACCAGGGCCGGCTGCCCCGCACGGTCGATGCTGCGCCGGGGTGTGCGGATGCTGCTGGTGGGCTTGATGGCGATGCGCACCACCAGGTCCTGCCCGGTGCTGATGCCGCCCAGCACGCCGCCGGCATGGTTGCTGGCAAAGCCCGCGGGCAGCAGTTCGTCGCCGAAGGTGCTGCCGCGCGCGGCGACGCTGCCGAAGCCGTCGCCGATCTCGACGCCCTTGACCGCATTGATGCCCATCATGGCGTAGGCGATGTCGGCGTCGAGCTTGTCGAACAGCGGCTCGCCCAGGCCCACCGGCATGCCGTGCGCGCGCACCTCGATGCGCGCGCCGCAGCTGTCGCCGGCGCGGCGCAAGGCGTCCATGTGCGCTTCCAGCGCAGGCACGATGCCGGCGTTGGGGGCGAAGAAGGGGTTGAGCGGGATCTGGGCCGCGTCCTCGAACGGGATCTCGATCTCGCCCAGCGCGCTCATCCAGCCGCTGAAGGTGGTGCCGTGCACTTCAAGCAGCCATTTGCGCGCCACCGCGCCGGCCGCGACCATGGGCGCCGTCAGCCGCGCGCTGCTGCGACCGCCGCCGCGCGGGTCGCGGTGGCCGTACTTGCGCCAGTAGGTGTAGTCGGCGTGGCCGGGGCGGAAGGTGTCGAGCAGGTTGCCGTAATCCTTGCTGCGCTGGTCGGTGTTGCGGATCACCAGCGCGATCGGCGTGCCCGTGGTGAGGCCCTCGAACACGCCGGACAGGATCTCCACCGCATCGGGCTCGTTGCGCTGCGTGACATGGCGGCTGGTGCCGGGGCGGCGGCGGTCCAGGTCGTGCTGGATGTCGGCCTCGCACAGCGCCATGCCGGGCGGGCAGCCGTCGATGACGCAGCCGATGGCCGGGCCATGGCTTTCACCGAAGTTGGTGACGCTAAACAGTTCGCCGAAGGTGGAGCCGGACATCAAGTCGGTGGTGCTGGAGGCGGGGTTGCAGGCGCCGGTCGATGGCGCGTGTGGGGCGGCCGATTATCGGTGCCGCGATGACGCTGATTTCGCAGGCACGGGGCGACGTCATGCTGCCCCGTCGCGACAGGAATTGGGGATATCTGCCCCAATGACCGGCGGCAAGGTGCCAGTCAGCACACAGCCGCCGACATCTTCAGCGCTCGCGGTCGACGAGCGGTGCTGCGGGAGAGGTGACCGGTGAAGCGTCTGTTGCGACTTCCTCGGGCCAGTCGCGGATGTACGCCTTCAGCAGGCGATTCTCGAAGTCCTGCGCGTCGACCACGGTCTTGGCGACATCGTAGAAAGAGATCACGCCCATCAAGGTGCGCTGGTCCAGCACCGGCATGTAGCGCGCATGGCGCAGCAGCATCATGCGGCGCACCTCGTCGATCTCGGTGGCGGGGGTGCAGGTCAGCGGCGCGTCGTCCATCACGCCGCGCACCAGCCGCGTGCCGAAGCTGCCGCCGTTGCGCACCACGGCCAGGATGACCTCGCGAAAGGTGAGCATGCCCACCAGGTCGCCATGCTCCATCACCACCAGCGAGCCGATGTCCATCTCGGCCATGGTCTGCGCGGCCTCGGCCAGCGGCCGGTCGGGCGGCACGGTGTACAGGGTGTTGCCCTTGACGCGCAGGATGTCGCTGACTTTCATGCTGAGGGCAGTGGTGCTGCGTTGGAGGAGGCGAAGTCAATATAGCGGATGGGCTGACCCGGCGACACAGCATGCACTGACACGGGTGCGACCACGCGCCGGTCCACAATCGATGCGCTGTGCGGCAGGGGCCGCGCTGCCACCCCGTCAGGACCGCCAAATGCCCGGACCCGCCGACCCCGGCTTCGACACCCTGGCGCTGCATGCCGGCGCCGCGCCAGACCCCGCCACAGGGGCGCGCGCGGTGCCCATCCACCTCTCGACCAGCTTTGTCTTCGAGAGCAGCGAACACGCCGCCAGCCTGTTCAACATGGAACGCAGCGGCCATGTCTACAGCCGCATCAGCAACCCCACCAACGCGGTCTTGGAAGAACGCGTGGCGGCGCTGGAAGGCGGCGTCGGCGCCATCGCCACGGCCAGCGGGCAGGCGGCGTTGCACCTGGCCATCTGCACGCTGGCCGGGGCCGGCAACCACATCGTGGCCAGCAGCGCGCTGTACGGCGGCAGCCACAACCTGCTGCACTACACGCTGTCGCGCTTCGGCATAGCCACCACTTTCGTCGCGCCCGGCGACATCGACGCCTGGCGCGCCGCCATCCGGCCGCAAACCAGGCTGCTGTTCGGCGAGACCCTGGGCAACCCGGGGCTGGACGTGCTGGACATCCCGAGCGTGGCCGCCGTCGCGCACGAGGCCGGCCTGCCGCTGCTGGTGGACAGCACCTTCACCACGCCCTGGCTGATGCAGCCCTTCCAACATGGCGCCGACCTGGTGTTTCACAGCGCGACCAAGTTCCTGTCGGGCCACGGCACCGTCGTCGGCGGTGTGCTGGTGGACAGTGGCGCCTTCGACTGGACGCGATCTGACCGCTTTCCGGAACTGACCGAGCCCTATGCCGGCTTTCATGGCATGGTGTTCAGCGAAGAGAGCAGCGTCGGCGCCTTCTTGCTGCGCGCACGGCGCGAGGGCCTGCGCGACTTCGGCGCCTGCATGAGCCCGCACAGCGCCTGGCTGGTGCTGCAGGGCATCGAGACGCTGCCGCTGCGCATGGCACGGCATGTCGAGAACACGCGCCGCATCGTCGCCTTCCTGGTCGCGCACAAGATGGTGGCGCGTGTCGGCTATCCCGAACTCGAAGGCCACCCCAGCCATGCATTGGCCAGGCAATTGCTGCCGCGCGGCTGCGGCAGCGTGTTCAGCTTCGACCTGAAGGGCTCGCGCGCGCAAGGCCGCGCCTTCATCGAGGCGCTGAAGCTCTTCAGCCACCTGGCCAATGTCGGCGACTGCCGCAGCCTCGTCATCCACCCTGCCAGCACGACGCATTTCCGCATGGGTGACGACGCGCTGGCGGCCGCAGGCATCACGCCGGGCACCATCCGCCTGAGCATCGGCCTGGAAGACGCCGAAGACCTGATCGAAGACCTGAAGCGCGCCTTCCGCGTGGCCGAGAAGGCATGAGGCCCGACCTTGACATTCGTTCGCGGCGCTGCGAGAGGGCCGCCGCATGAAGCTGAGCGTCGACGGCTGCGAGGCCTATGCCTACACCGGCGGCAAGCCCTTCGACCCCGCCCTGCCCTGCGTCGTCTTCGTGCACGGCGCCATGCACGACCACAGTTGCTGGACCCTGCTGGCGCGCTGGTGCGCGCACCACGGCCACAGCGTGCTGGCGGTGGACCTGCCCGCGCATGGCCGCAGCGCCGGCCCGCCGCGCGCCGATGTCGAGGACCTGGCCGGCTGGCTGCTGGCGCTGCTGGACGCCGCCGGTGTGGCGCGGACCACGCTGGTGGGCCACAGCATGGGGTCGCTGGTCGCGCTGGAGGCCACGGGCCGCGCGCCGCAGCGAGTCGAGCGACTGGTGATGATGGGCACCGCCTACCCGATGCAGGTGGCGCCGGCGCTGCTGGCGGTGGCCGAGGCCGACCCGCTGCGCGCCATCGACATGGTCAACGCCTGGTCTCATTCATCCATCGCCGCCAAGCCCTCGTTCCCCGGCCCGGGCATGTGGCTGCACGGCAGCAACCGCGCGCTGATGCGGCGGGTGCAGGCCGGTTGCCGCGAGGTGAACCTGTTCCACCACAAGTTCTCGATCTGCGACCGTTACCGCGGCGGCGAAGCCGCGATGGCCCGGGTCGAGTGCCCTGTCACCTGCGTGCTGGGCCAGGCCGACCAGATGACGCTGCCGGCGAAGGCGCGCGATCTGTCGACCCGTCTGCAGGCCACCGTGCATGTGCTGGCGGCCGGGCACAACCTGATGACCGAGGCACCGGACGCGGTGCTGGGGACCTTGCGCCAGGCCCTGGCGGAAGTGCCGACCGGAACGGCACCGGCACCGGCACCGGCACCGACACCGACACCTGCACCGACAGCACCCGCAGCCTGAGCGACCCGCTTCAGGTCGGACCGATGACGTCGGCCAAGCTCAAGGCCCGCAGCCCGGTGCGCTGGCGGAAGGGCTCGCTGGCCGGCCCGGGCGCCAGCAGCAGGCTGTCCACCAGCGGCGCCAGCGGTGTCGTCTCCGGCGCCACCAGCAGCACCAGCCGGGCGGCGTCGCCCTCGTCCAGGCGCTGCACCCAGTCCAGGCGCTGCAATTCTTCCAGCAGGGGTTCGATCTGCAGCCGGTCGAGGTGCAGGCGTTCGGCCAGCGCGTCGGGCACCAGGCCGCGTTGCGGGGCCAGACGTGCGGCGGCCAGCTCTCGCAGCAGCACCAGCGCCAGCTCGAAGCGGTGACCCGGGGTGGCCGGCAGGCGGCGCACGCGCATCATCAGGCTGGGCGCGTAGGCGGCAATGACGGCGCCCAGCAAGACGACCACCCACGCCAGATAGATCCAGAGCAACAGGATGGGACCGGTGGCAAAGGCGCCGTAGATGACCGAATAGGCGGGCACCGAAGCCACGTACCAGGCCAGCGCCTGCTTGGCCAGCTCGAAGGTCACGGCCACGAACAGGCCGCCGGCCCAGGCATGGCGCCAGCGCACCAAGGTGTTGGGCACGTAATGGAACAGGCCCGCCATGGCCACGGCGAGCAGCATGAACTCGCCCGCGCCCAGCAGCGCACTCAGGCCGCCCGGCAGCACGTCGAACAGACCACGCGAGGCCGACTGGGCATAGGACGTCATCGTCAGGCTCAGGCCCAGCGCCAGCGGCCCCAGCGTCAGCGCGGCCCAATAGACCAGCACTCGCTGACCGAAAGGGCGCACGCGGCGCACGCGCCAGATGTTGTTGAGCGTGCGGTCGATGGTCAGCACCAGCGACAGCGCCGTCACCCCCAGCACCACCAGGCCGACCGTGCCCAGGCGGTTGGCCTGGGCCGTGAACTGGGTCAGCGCAAGCAGCACGGGGCGCGCGATCGATTCGGGCATCAAGGTCTGCACGAAGTACTTCTCGACCGAGCCCTGCAGCTGGCCGAACATCGGGAAGGCCGAGAACAGCGCCAGCATCACCGTCAACAGCGGCACCAGGGCGATGAGGGTGGTGAAGGTCAGGCTGCCGGCAGTCAGACCCAGCCGGTCTTCACGGAAGCGCTCGCGCAGCGTGCGCAGGGTCTCGTACCAGGGCCACTCGCGAAGCATCTCCAGCGCGGCCGCGATGCGCTCGGCCAGCGTCGGAGACGATGACGGTGACGGAAACGGCAACGGAGAATCTGGCGGGGCCGCCGCGGCCAGCGGGGCCCCGTCGTCCCCACGCTCGGTGACGGCAGGCATGCTGACTATGATGCCAGCATGACCTCAGCACCCCAACTGCAGCCCCCCGCCAGCGAGCCTGTCGCCACCGACAGCGTGGCGCGCGCGCCCGGCGCTGTCGTGCAAGGCTCTCGCGCCCTCGCGCTGGCCCTGCTGCTGGCGCTGATCGTGCTGGGCCTGGCCTGGGAGCTGTGGCTGGCCCCCACCGGCAGCGGCACACTGGCGCTGAAGGTGCTGCCGCTGGTGCTGTGCCTGCTGGGCCTGTGGCGCCATCGCATGTACACCTTTCGCTGGCTGAGCCTGCTGGTGTGGCTGTACTTCACCGAAGGCGTGGTGCGGGCGAGCACCGAGAGCGGCGTGTCGATGGCCCTGGCCCTGGCCGAGGTCGTGCTGAGCGTGGCCCTGTTCTGCGTCTGCGCCTTCTACATCCGCTGGCGGCTGCGCCAGGGCCGACGGCTGGCCGCGGCCGAGGGTGCGTCGCAGCCCCGGGCCTGACTGCGGTGCTGCTCGACACCCTGCGAGCGACAGTGGGCGCGGCGCAGGTGCTGACGGCCGACAGCCACGGCGACCTCTCGGCCTGGGAACGCGACTGGCGCCGACGCTGGCACGGCCGCGCACTGGCCGTCGTGCGACCGGGCAGCGCCGACGAGGTGGCTGCGGTACTTCGCGCCTGCGCCGCGGCCGGCACCACCGTCGTGCCACAAGGCGGCAACACCGGCCTGGTCGGCGGTGGGGTGCCGGACAGCAGCGGCACGCAGGTGCTGCTGAGCCTGCAGCGGCTCAATCACATCCGCGGTATCGACACCACCAACCTGACGCTGACGGCCGAGGCCGGCTGCGTATTGCAGACGGTGCAGGCGGCCGCGGCCGGGGCCGGGCTGCTGTTTCCGCTGAGCCTGGCGGCCGAGGGCAGTTGCACCATCGGCGGCAACCTGGCCACCAACGCCGGCGGCACCCAGGTATTGCGCTTCGGCAATGCGCGCGACCTGTGCCTGGGCCTGGAGGTGGTGACGGCGGCCGGCGATATCTGGCACGGCCTGAGCGGACTGCGCAAGGACAACACCGGCTACGACCTGCGCGACCTGTACATCGGCAGCGAAGGCACGCTGGGCGTGATCACCGCGGCGACGCTGAAGCTCTACCCGGCACCGGCCGCCACCGTCACCGCCTTCGCCGCCTGCGCCAGCCTGGCCGATGCGGTGGTCCTGCTGGGTCTGGCCCGGCAGCGACTGGACGCCGGGCTGACGGGTTTCGAGCTCATGAACGCGCTGTCGCTGGACCTGGTCGCACGGCACTTCCCGGCCCTGCCCCGCCCGCTGCCTGGCGCGGCCTGGACCGTGCTGCTGGAGCTGAGTGATGCCGAGTCCGAGCTCCGCGCGCGCGAACGTATCGAAGCCTTGCTGGACGCGGCGCTGCACGCCGGCTGCGTCAGCGACGCCGTGGTGGCCGACAGTCTTGCGCAGTCGCATGCCCTGTGGCATGTGCGCGAGAGCATCCCGCTGGCCCAGGCCGAAGAAGGCATGAACATCAAGCACGACATCGCCTTGCCGGTGTCGGCCATCCCGGCCTTCTGCGACGCCACCGGCGCGGCACTGGAACGCGCCTTCCCGGGTGTGCGGCTGGTGAATTTCGGCCATCTGGGCGATGGCAACCTGCACTACAACGTGCAGGCCCCGCCGGGCGTCGATGCCGCGCAGTTTCTTGCCGAATGTGAACCCGGTGTCAACGCTCGCGTCTATGACGCGGTGGCGGCGCATGGGGGCTCGATCTCGGCCGAACACGGTATCGGCGTGCTGAAACGCGACGAGTTGGCGGCGCGCAAGGGCGCGGTGGCGCTGGCGCTGATGCGCACGCTGAAGCAGGCACTGGACCCCCAGGGGCTGATGAACCCGGGGCGCGTGATCTAGGGCTCTGCCCCGCAGCGCTGCTTCGGTGACTGCTGCTGCGCCTGCGGCGGCTACTGCACCGGCCCCTTCAACGCCGCAGGCAGCGGCAGCGACATGACCTCGATGCCCTCGTCGCGCAGCGCCTCGCGTTGCTCGGGCGTGGCCTGGCCACGGATGCCGCGGTGTTCGGTCTCGCCGTAGTGGATGCGGCGCGCCTCTTCGGCAAAACGTTCGCCGACGTCGTCGGTCTCGGCCATCAGCTTGTGCACGGTGGCCAGCCAGGTGGCCTGCAGGTCCACGGCGGCGGGGGTGGCTGGTGGGTTTGAGGTCGCCGAGGCGGCAGACGGGGCGGCGGTGTCGGCACTGTCGTGTGCAGCATGCGTCGACGCCTTGCCTCGCGCCGACTCACGGGCCGACTCATGTGCAGGTTCACGCGCCCCGGACAGGTTCAGCCGCGGCGCGCTGGGCATGCGCGCGATGACGTGGTCGGCACACAGCGGGCATTCGATCAGGCCGCGGCCGTTCTGGTCCATGTAGTCGTCGTCGCTGCCGAACCAGCCCTCGAAGCCGTGACCGTTGGCGCAGCGCAGGTTGAGCACCTTCATGTCGTCCGATGCTACGCAGGTCCGGCCGCAACCGCGGCGGCCGGGCCGCGGCCCGGGCGCGGCATGTGGGCTTCTTCGGCCAGGGCCTCTGCTGCCGGCAGCCAGCGCAGCGGCTTGTGGCCGGCGCGCCAGCGCTGCAGCCAGTGCAGGCCGACGATGGTCTTCACATCGGGCAATTGGCCGCTGCTGTCCAGCGCATCGATCGCCGCCTCGTCCAGCGCCACGACCTCGACAAACTCGCCCGTGTCCAGTCGCTGCGTCCCGGCCACCAGGCGACGCGCAAACCAGATCCAGATGCTCTCGGTCGAGTAAGCCGCGGCGTTGTGGATCTCGCCGCCATAGGCCCATTCGGCCGCGGTGTAGCCGGTCTCCTCGACCAGTTCGCGCATGGCGCAGGCCAGCGTGTTCTCGCCCGCATCGCGCTTGCCGGCCGGCAGTTCCAGCAGCAGGCCGCCCAGCGGATAGCGCCATTGGCGCACCAGGACGAGCCTTGGCGCAGGGCCGTCGTCGAGCAGCGGCACCACGGCCACGGCGCCGGGGTGCCGGATGTATTCGCGCGTGGAAGTGCTGCCATCGGGCAGGGCCACCTCGTCGCGGCAGACGTGCAGGAAGCCGCCCTGCAGCAGCGTGTGCGGCGTGATCTGGCGCTCTTCCAGATGGGCGACGTCCTCGTGCGCTTCGTGGCCGGTGTTCATCGCCAGCGCGGGCACCATTTCAACTGGCCAGCGCGCGCACGATGGCATCGCGGCACACCGCCAGCAGGCCGCCTGACAAGGGCCCCAGCACCAGCACCGCCACGCCATTGGCGGCCAGCAGCAAGGTCACGCCTTGCGCACCCAGCACCGGCGCGGTCTGCTGCGGATCGTCGAACCACATCAGCTTGACGATGCGCAGGTAATAAAAGGCGCCGACCAGCGAGAACATCACCGCCATTACCGCCAGGCCGATGTACAGCGTCTCGTTGGTCGTCACCAGGGCCTGGATGACGGCCAGCTTGGCGAAGAAGCCGACCATGGGCGGGATGCCTGCGAGCGAGAACATGAACACCGTCATCACGCCCGCCACCCACGGGCTGCGCCGCCCCAGACCGGCCAGGTCGCTGATCTGTTCGCTCTCGAAGCCCTGGCGCGACAAGAACATGATCAGGCCGAAGGTGCCCAGCGTCGTCAGCACATAGGTCAGCAGATAGAACAGCGCCGAGCTGTAGGCGTTGCCCGCGCTGAGCGTGTTGCCGCTGACCACGCCCGCTGACAGTGCCAGAACGATGAAGCCCATCTGCGCGATGCTGCTGTAGGCCAGCATGCGCTTCAGGTTGGTCTGCGCAATCGCCACCACGTTGCCCAGCAGCAGCGAGGCCACGGCCAGCACGATGAACATGGCCTGCCAGTCGGCCGCCAGGCCCAGCATGCCTTCGACCAGCAGCCGGATGGTGATGGCAAAGGCCGCGAACTTGGGCGCCGCCGCGATCAGCAAGGTGACCGCCGTGGGCGCCCCCTGGTAGACATCGGGCACCCACATGTGAAAGGGCGCGGCACCCAGCTTGAAGGCCAGGCCGGCGACGACGAAGACGATGCCGAAGACCAGCACCTCGCGGTTGATGCGGCCCTGTGCAATGGCCTCGAACACGCGCGGGATCTCCAGTGATCCGGTGGCGCCGTACATCATCGACAGTCCGTAGAGCAAGAAGCCGCTGGCCAGCGCGCCGAGCACGAAGTACTTCATCGCCGCCTCGGTGCTGATGGCGTGGTCGCGACGCAAAGCCACCAGCGCATACAGGCTCAGGCTCATCAGTTCCAGGCCAAGGTAGATCACCAGGAAGTGGTTGGCCGAACACATCACGCCGATGCCCAGCAATACGAACAGCGTCAGCGTAAAGAACTCGCCGCGCAGCATGTCGCGCGTGCCCAGCGTGGGCCGTGCATAGGCCAGGCTGACCATCGTTGCCAGTGCCGCGCACAGCGCCAGCAGGTGGCCCATGGGGTCGCTGACGACCATGCCGCCCAGGCCGTAGGCGGTGCCGT
>JBBSCX010000036.1:0-16059 GCA_038249905.1 Burkholderiales bacterium | reverse complement strand
CGACGCGCTGGGTGTTGAACAGCGAAGCGCGGCGCTTGATGCCGTGCACTTCGTAGCCTTTGGCCAGCAGGAATTCGGCCAGGTAGCTGCCGTCCTGGCCGGTGACGCCGGTGACGAGGGCTTTTTTCATGTCGTGTGTGTTCTCTGGAATGAGGTGCGTGCCGCGCCAGGCAGGGCGGACAGGCGCAGGATTGTGCGGCGCGCCGCTTCAGCCCTTTTGCAGCGGCCACCAGAGGTCTCGGCGGAACTGCGTCATCGACGGACGCAAGGCCGCCGAGAGCAGATCGCGACGCACAAAGGCGGCGTCGAACTGGTACAGGCCATCGCCGTAGTAGACCATGTCAACAATGTCGTAGAGTTCGAAGCCGTTCTCGGTCAAGTACTGCAGGCGACCGACATAGGTGGTGTAACTGGCTTCGATGACGACCACGCTGGCGCGCGACAACTGGCTGCCAAAGCCCTTGAGCACCTGAAGTTCCACCCCGTCGACGTCGATCTTGAGCAAGAAGTCCTTGCCGAACTGGTCAGGCAGGCTATCGAAGCGGCGCACGTCCAGCGGGGTGCAAGACAGGACCGTGCGGCCGTCCACCGGCACGTCCCTGCTGCCGATGGCACTGTGGGTAGCCTGACCGTCGTGCTGCAATGACGTTACGGTCAGGTACATCGAGGTATCTGCATCGGACAGCGCGATCGGGTGCAGCACATGGTCCACATTGCTGTAGGCGCGTGCGATAGCGGGGAAGAACAGGTTCACGGGTTCGAACAGGTGGTGCCGACACGACGGAAACGCTGAGATCAGTTCTGGCGTGGCCTCTCGCACACCCACGTCAACGATGGACGAAACGGGCAGGTTCAGACGTTTCACGCGGTTCAGAAAGTCGGGCTTGGAGGGGAAGGGACGGGAGATGGCGGTCTCGGACATGGACGTTCTCGGTTTGGCTTGCGGGTGGAACAGCTTCAGCCTTTGAAATGACCGCCTTGAGGCGGTGGAAACGCTTGCTATGTCACAGGCTGATGGCGGGGGCGCGCGAGCCATAGCTCGCGGTGGACAGGGCGTCGGCCCGCAGCCAGCCAACCGCCGCCTGCCTCTGGGTTGCAGCGACGATACAGGGGGCTTCATGGATCGGCCGTCAGCAGATAGCCCGGCCAGCCGACGCGGTGCAACAACGGCGTCACCTGGGTCGCGCCAAAATGTCGTGCCGCGATCTCGAAGCCCTCGGACGAAAAGTGCGTGACGTGAACCCGCGGCTGGGCGAACGGATGGAAGTCTGCGCCTACCGGTTCGTTCAGGTAACGCCACCACTGAGGGGTGAGGAACGGTACTGACACGAAGAGCGGGCAGGCCTGACGGCGGGCTGCAGTGATGAGTTCTCCCAGCAGCGCGCGGGGCTGGTGCATGTGTTCCAGCACCATGATGCAGGTGATCAGGTTGACCGCGGGCAGGGGGGTCTCCAGCCGCCACATATCCGCCCGCAGGTCCAGGCCCCGCGCGCGTCCGTGAGCACATGACTTGTCGTCGATATCGAAGCCCACGCCGCCGCCTCCCAGGCTGCGTGCGGCGTCGAGCAGGGTGCCGTTGCCGCAGCCGATGTCCAACACCACCGGCCGGGCCAAGCCGAGATCGCGAAACAGGTCGAGCGCATAGCGGGTGTTGCGCTCGGTCACGCTCAGGTGCCAGCCCAGTGCCGAATGCGAGGGCACCGGCTCAGCCCAAGGGGAGGAGGCCGAGCGGCAGGCCACACAAAAGTACAGATCCACGAGCGGACGCTTTTCGCCGTCGTCGAGGTCGCGCACCCAAAGCATGTGCGGCGACTCACAAACGGGGCAGGGTGGATGCGGTCTCATCCCGGGTTTATCCTCGAAGTCAGGTCGTGATCAAAGATGCTGAGACGCCGCGATGAACAGATCGACATGGGACCGGTTGATGCAAACCAGATCGGTCTGCACCAGGCCGAAATCGCGTTGGGCGCGCCTGAATTCGTCGGTGTAGTTCAACCAGGGGCGGCGCCTGTAGCCGAACCAGGCGGTGGCCCCGGTGGAGAGACCCACCCCGGTTCGGATGATGTCGAACAGGTTGGCGGCTTCGGGGCCGGGCGTGCCGAAGAAGAAGTACTCCGTGTCAAATATCAGGAAGTCATGGTCTGCCAGGAATTCGACGAGCCCCGGCTGGTGTGTGAACTCGACCCACATGAATTGCACGCCCGACAGCAATTGCGCCATGCCCTGCAACGCACCCAGTTCACCGCCCTGCAGGTCGAGCTTGATGAAGCCGATCGAGGCGTGGTCCGTCACCACATCCTGGGCCGCGACGCAGTCGACGTTCAGGTCCTCTTCGCGCGGCGCCGCACCCGGCACCAGATAGCCCACGGACGAATAGCCTGCCAGGCCCTGCTGTCCCCAGGCCGATTCGGCAGCCACGGTCGATGGCACGCGAAAGCACATCTGCCCCGGCCCGGCCGCCAGCGCCTGCTTGTGCAGCAGGATGCGCGTCTCTTCGGGCTTGAAGAAGCGGTGGTTGCCCGGAAAGGGCTCGAAGGCATAGACCTTCTGCGCAGGCCCGAGGTGCTGCAGCATCTCGCGCGCCGTGGTGCCGGCGCCAGCGCCACCGTCGATGGCATCGAAGCGGTTGCCGCCGTTGACCTTGCCGTAGGCGGCCAGCAGGCGGCTGAAGGAAGACACCTTCTTGACGGACATCAGGTCGTTCATGGCTTGGCCCCCCGGGGCTGTTTGCCCGGTGAGACAACCCGGACGGGTCTGGTTTCAGCTATCGGGCCTTGCGACCATCGCCGACAACGATGGTACGGTGACTTCGGTCGATTGTTGCTGGCGAGCGTGAGGTGTGCGGGTGATGGACTGGATCGAACAGTTGCCCGCCGACCTGGATTGTCCGGTCATCGACATCGACATCGACAGCAATGAATTCGACTTCTGCCAAGCCTTGTCGTTGCGCCGGCCTCAACGCTGGACCTGCGGCTTGCGCATGGCGACCAGCAAGGTCAGGGGGCTGGACGTGCCTTTGATCCCCGTGTCGCCCCAGATCGAAGGGCGGTAGCCGCCATAGAAGGTCGTCACGATGGAAAGCGGTTCAGTGAAAGGCGCGGCGGTCCGGGCTGGGTCGGTATTGATCGCATCGGCTTCAACCACGAAGCCGGCGGCTTGCAGCGCCTGCAGCCAGCGTTGCCCGCGCCCGTCCATTTGCGCAGGTGGCAGGTCGATCGAGTGCAAGGCCCAGCCACCTGGGCGCAACAGCGCGAACATGTCCCGGCAGACTGCGGCCATGGCGGTGTCCGGCACGTGCTCCAGCACCGACACCGACACGCAGGCATCGAACGATTCGGGCGCCAGGCCGTGCCCCGCCTGCCCCAGCAAGCCGCGCACGCGGCGGCCGCCACCTCGGTGGGCGTCTGCGTCTGCGATCAACTGCTCGTCATAAAAGCCCCCGTCGTCCAGGCCGGTGTACCGGCACCAGGTTGGCAGGTGATTCGGGAAGTACAGGTTGAAGCCAGGACCGGCTTCCAGCACCTGCACAAGGCCCAGATCACGAACGTGATCCAGCACATGCAACTGACCCAGCTGCTTCAGGCCCCAGCGCATGCCTTCGGGCATGGCCTGACCCGGGTACCGACTGGGCAGGTGGCGCAGATCTTCGGGTGTGAATGCACCATCCGGGTGGCGGCCGACCAGGCGCGCAAAGTCGGCGTTGTCTGCCACGCGCACGAAGGTGGCGCGCCTGGGATCGGGGTCTGTCCAGGCGGGTTGCAGCGGATCCGACGGCTGTTCGAACCAAGGATTGAGCACACTTTGGCCAGGCGGTGTGGTGCAACGAAGCTCAGCGTGTACCGCATCAGTCGGCATGTCCGGCGCCAACGGATGGCGCCCGATCTGTTTGACCTTGCGATGCAGTTCCTGCAGGCCCGGGGTGCGGCCGGTGATGGTGTCGGCATTGACGGCCCGCGCCAGCACCGTGATGCGGTCGTAATTGGTCTCACGGGCGCGCCTGGTGCCGATCAGCCGCGTCTGGCTGTGCGGCTCCAGGCCGGCAAAGCGCAGCATGGCGTCGAACGCCGCGGGGCTTGGAATCCAGATCGTCGGATGCCCGTAGACCGGGTCCGGCAAGGCCGTGTTCAACTGGACTTCGGCACCGTGCCCATCGCGCACCACGACCTCCACCAGCAACCAAGCCCCAGGCTTGAGCAGCCGGCGTGCCTCGATCAGTCCCTCCAAGGGCGAGAGCAGGTGGTGAAGCATGGCGCTCATCACCAGCAGGTCATAACTGGCCGCCGGGAACTGCGCATGGATCAGGTCGAGATCGGTTTTGGGGTAGTACGCCACCTGCGGCCAGCCACCGAGCGCACGGGCGATGCGAAAACGCTTCAGATCAAACTGACAGGTGGCGTCGACTCTGGCCGCCCCGCGGGCGGCAAGCGAGAACGCGGTCATGCCGTCGTAAGTGCCGATGTCCAGACAAACGCTGCCCTGCAAGTCCAGTTCGTTCAGGCAGCGCCAGACCGGGAACAGGTGGTAATTCGGGGCTGGTCAGGCATGTAGACCCAGGTGCCGGTACGGGCCCCAGGCAACTGCATGTCGTGGAACCACCGCTCCCGTCCAAGCTGCGCGCGCAGTTCATCGCCAGGCAGGTGTGTGAAGTCATCCTGAAACAGGTTCGACGCTGGCCCGACGGGCTCGGCAGCCGTTACCGCAGAGGGCCGCGGGCGAACGATCAGATCGACCCAACCCAGCCCATTTCGATTCTGCGAACGGACATGGCGAACGAAGTCGGCATGCCGCTCGGCGCTCACCGGGTGAGCAAACAGCGCGCTGGTGTTGGCGATGCCGAAGGGCAGTCGCTCGAGCAGCTCTGCGAACTCGAAGTGCTCGTCAAGATAGGCCAGCACGGTCAGGGGATCAGTGCCCTGGGACTCCAGCCAGTCCGGCGCGAATTCCATCTTCAGCAGCCAGTCATGCTGTGTCCGCAGAAAAGCGCCCAAGCCCCGCAGCACGTGCAGCTCGAAGCCCTGGGTGTCGATCTTGATGAAGGTGCGCCCGCTGATCTTCAACTTGCCCAGCAGGCGGTCGAGCCTGACAGCCGGCACATGAACCTGCGACCACCGTTCGACACTGACGCGGTTGTCCAGCGTGCTCTTGGGGTTGAGGCTGAAAGTGACCGTGTCCTCGTCGGCCATGCCGGCAACGGCGTTCACGACGACGGCGTCCTCGATCTGGTGCGCAGCCAGGTTCGTCCGCAGCAACTGAACCAGCCGCGGGTCGGCCTCCACGCACACCAGTCGGGCCGTGGGCAGCGCGAGGCGGGCAAAGATCGAGATCATTCCGACGTTGGCGCCAACGTCGATCACGTTGGCAAAGTCCTCGGCTGCCAGCATGGGGTACAGCAACGAGTGCCGCTCTTCATGCACCTTGCGCTGCTGGTACCACTGCACGTCGTGCTTGTCGGCCAGCACCTGCAATGCCACATCGTCAATGTCGATGCGTTGGCTGCGTTCGTTCGGCGCAAGCAAACACCAGGGCCGGCGCGACAGGTCCGGCGCGGGCGCATCGAACCAGCTCGGACGCTTGCCGCTGCACAGCGCGTCGTAGAAGGCGGCTGTGTCGGTGAGTTCTGCGAATTCTTCGTGCGTCAGCACTGGGCGGACCAGCAGCGCCTGCGGCAGTTCGAGGTCCTGGCGCAGGAAGTACAGGTTCCACGGACCATGCACGTGCACCAGCCGGTAGCCCTTGCGACGCGCCAGCGCACACAGGGCCGCGAACGAGGCGCCGTAGTCCTTGCTGCGCGCATAGGTCCAGCTCTCGTCCAGTTCGATGCTGGCCTCGATCAGCAGCCCGGCGTGGACGTTGTATTCGATGACCACGACCGCAGGTTCGAAGACGGGTTCGATGGCGTCCCAGACCCACAGGTCCAGGCCGTCGACGTCGATGACCAGGCAATCCGGCCGCAGCGGCACGCCGTGGCGCCGGAACAGGGTGTTGATGTTGGACGGTGAGACCCGCTCCTGCGCCACCGTCACCACGCCGCCTGTCGGCATGGGGTGGCGCTGCACACCAGCGGGCGCGGCCTCGTCCATGTACAGCGCACTCCACCCCAGCTCGCGCAGGATCGTGCCCACCGTGCCGGTCGCAGCTGAGCGCTGCCCGAACTCGATCGCAAATCCCGCCTGTCGCGGCAGATGGGAGAAGAGCGCGCGCAGCACACCGTCTTCGCCGCCCCAGGACCTCGTGTCTGCGAACTGCAGCAGCGGTGACAGCGTTGCGGCGCGGGCTTTCCAACTGCCTTCCGCGGCAGTCTGGTCGGTCATCGAGGGTGATTCGGAGTCAGGCATGTCGCTGCGTTCCGGTCACTGCCTGGGGCTCGAAGGCCCATGCAAATGGTGGTCGGCCGAAAAGCTGGACAGGTGTACCCAGCGGGTCATTTGGCCGCCATCGCCCGCCGCACCGCGCGCAGGAAGCGCGCCTGCACATCGGCCAGTGCAAAACGCTGGGCTGCCCAGTCGCGGCCTTCGCGGCCCAGGCGTTCGCGGTGGGCTGGGTCTTCCACCAGCCGCAGCACGGCAGCGCGAAGGCGCTCGGGGTCGCGCTCGCCGACGACCTCGGCACAGCCGGCGCGCTGCAGGATCTCGATCGACGGTGCATCGTCCGGCCCGTAGGCCAGCAGTGCCACGCCTGCGGCCAGACACTCCGGCAGCTTGTTGGCCAGCGAAAGCCCGGTGTAGGCGCGACTGATCTCGTCGAAGTTGTAGGCGATGACAAGCACGTCGGCCGAACTCAGCGTGGCGTGGTATCTCGCCGCATCCACCAGGCCCGACACGCTGATGCCGGGCAACTGCCCCAATCGCCGCTGCGCGTTTTCGAGATACCAGGGCATGGTGTGGACCTCCAGCCGCACATGGTGCCCAGCCTGCAGGGACGCCACCACACGCGCCAGATCCTCCAGGCTGGCCGCGCCCATGTCGTCGGCGAAACCGCCCATGTAGCGCAGCCGCAGCGGATGGCGTCCGGACACGGGCGGCCTGGCCGCAGGGTCGGCTGCCGGTTGTTGCAATACATCGACGCCGTTGGCCAGCGCTTCCCAGCGGCCCCCGTAGCGGCGTTCGTAGGCGCGCGACATGCGATCGCTGATGGCCAGATGCACCTGGGCCGAGGCCAGCAGCCGCCGCAGCAGGATGTCCACCCGGGCGTGGCGTACGGGGTCGGTACGGCGCAGCCGTTCCTGCCAGTCGTCCATGATGTGCACCACCAGCGGCCAGCGATGGCGCTCGGTCAGCGCGACGGCAAACTCCAGCAGTGGCAAGGAGTCCACCGGGCGCAGGTACACGGCATCGGGGGCGAATGCGGCGCAACGCTCCAGCAGCAGGTCCACGGGCGCCAGCGTGCGGTCCATCGCCCCGCCCGGCGCCAGCAGGTGCAGGCCGCCGGCATCGCCGCCCGATTCCCACACCTGCAGCCATTGCTCCGCGGGCCAGGCGCCGAGGAACTGCGCCTTCACCTGACCCGTGGCAGAGCCGTGACCCACGGGTGTCGGGTCGATCACCAACAGCCGCGGGCGCTGTGGGCGCGGTGCCGGCAGGGCACCGAACGAGCGCGCGCCAGGTGCCGACGCAACCGATGGCGGGGCCAATGTCCACGCCGCATCCTGCGCCACCGGCTGGGCCAGGCTGGCCGCGCCCGGGGCCGATGCCAGCGCGCCGGTGCCCAGGCTCAGGCACTGGCGCAGCACCAGCAGGATGTCGGCATGAATGCGCCTTTCGTCGGGCGTGGCCATCTCCACCCACAGCACCGATTGCCGGTCGTAGCGGAACAGCCGCTCGCGGGCCTCGTTCAACTCGGGCGTCCAGCCGAAGCAGGTCAGGAAGTGCTCGCCGTTCTGGCCCTCGATCTCGATCTCGAGAAAGCGGTGCGCGTCCATCGCCGCATGCAGCCGTTCGATCACGGGCGTCGGGTTGGTGCGGATGTCTTCGCGCGAGAAGCAGATCTTCTCGAACTCGAAACGCGCCTGTGACAGGTCGTGCGTCCACGGCGACGCACCCAATGTGCGCAGCAGCGAATGCCAGCGCCCCAGCCGGTGTATCGGCGCACCGATCGAGGCCACGGTGGGCCGCATGCGCTCCACCGACGTCAGGCTGTCGACCAGGCCCAGCGCCGGGCCGAAGCGGAGCAGGGCGGCGTCGCGCAACACGTCGGTGTTGCCCATCATCTGGGCGATGCCCTGCTCGCTGGCGTAATTGCGGATCTTCTCGTCGATGTGCACGGCCTGGTGCCGCAGGCAGGGGTTGCAGACCTGCAGGCCGTGCAGCCGCAGCAGACCGGTGACGGTAGTGTCGCAGCCGAAGGTGCCGATCTTCACCTGCTGCAGCTGCGCCGGCAGCGGCGTGCGCCGGTCGAACAGATAGGCGTCGAAGGACATGTGGTTGACCTGGCGGAAGCCCAGGTCGGCCACCGCCACCTCCTGCCAGGGCGGGTGCGCCACCTGCCCCTGGATGAACAGGCCGCGCGGCGTGCGGTTCCAGCGCGTCAGGGCGATGAAGGGGCGCTCGCTGCGCACGTACTCGGCCAGGAAGCGGGTCGTGAAGCGTGCGTCCAGCAGCACGTCGGCATTGGTAGCGGCACAGACCTCGCGCCCCAGCGAGCGCGCGGCCTCGAAGATCTGCAGGTAGTCGGGCCTTTGCGCGATGGCTTGCAGCCGCACCCTCCCTTCGCGCTCGGCGGCGTCGAGCTCGGCCGCGATCTCGGCCCCCACCTTCTGCACCAGCATGCTGCGATCGCCTTCGAACAGCACCATCACGCAGCCGATGTCGGGGTTGCGTGCGTTGTCCAGCAGGATGCGGGTGTTGTTCGTCACCTCGTCGGCCGGTGCGGCGGCGAAGAAGGACGTCACCAGGCCCAGTTGCAGGCCGCTGAGCAGGCGGTCGATCTCGATCTTGTCGAACACGCCGTGGCTGCTGATCGGGCTGGCGTCGAAGACCAGCACGTCCAGCCCTTGCCTGGCAATGTCCTTGCGCGCCTCGCGCAGGGCGTCGATGTGAACCAGGCCTCCGGTTTCGCGCTGGTAGGTGGGGTCGTTTGGGACGTTATAGCGGTCGCCCGCCTGCTGGTAGTCGGCGAAGAAGTAGTTGGGGTTGTAGGAGGGCGTGCGCTGCAGTTCCAGGCGCAGGTCGCTGCCCTCGCCCAGGCGCTTGGCCTCGGCCAGCAGTTCCACATAGTTGGCGTCGATGCCGATGGTGGCGATGACGGGGTGGCCCAGGTGCGCCAGCCAGCGGATGGCCCAGCTGCCGGTCGTCACCCAATGGGTGTCGAACAAGGTGCCCTTGGCGTAGTGCAGGCCGTCGAACCAGGTGATGGCGGGGTGTTGCGCAAACTGCGGGTGGTCCTGCAGGAACTCGTTGCGCAGGAAGAAGCGCTGGATGCGGCCCTCGTCGATCAACTCGGCGATGCGCTGTGCGTGCGAGCAGATCACCACGGTGTCCATGCACATGTAGTAGGTCGGCCGGAAGCCGATGCGGTCCCAATGCCGGTAGGCGGCATTCATGCCCACCGAGGCAATGCCGCTGGCCTGCAGGCGGCCGAAGTCCAGCAGCCGTGCCGACGGACCGTTGCCCAGCACGACGGCCGTGCGCAGCGCGGGAGGGTCGGCCGTGGCCGCTGCGCTGGCCGATCGCGTCGGTGGGGTCGGTGGGGTCGGTGGGGTCGCCGGGGAGTCTTGCGGCGGGTGCCCGACGGGCGCGGGCAATGACAGTTCGGGTGTCTGCGTGGTCATGGGGCGGGATGATGCCCAAGCAGCCAGTCGCGCACCGGTGCGTTGACGGCCTTGAAGCGGTCTTCGCCGAAGCCGGCCAGCAGCACCGCCAGCGCGCGCGACTGCACATCGGCATCGGCGTCTGCAAGACGGGGTGTGGTCTTCAGCATCTTGGCAATAGCGGCAGACTCGTCGCGCACCGACCAGTCGCGACCATGGGTGCGCACGCGGCCGAGTGCCAGGCGCAGCACCGCAGGATCGATCTGGGGCAGGCGCAGCAGGCAGTCCAGGTCGCGCGTCGGCCCGGGTTCGGCGCCCACCGGCAGCCCGGCCACCAGCGTGTGCAGCGCTGCCAGCGGCAGTGTGCCGGCGCTGGGGCGCGCGGCCAGGGGCGTCGCGGCACATTCACGCAGCAGCGCCTGGAAGCGGCTGCGGTGGCGGTGCTCGGCAAACTCGTCCTGCAGCAGTGCCACCGCGGCGCGGTAACGGTCCAGGAAGGCCTCGTCGGGCTGCAGCACCTGGGCCAGCAGCGGGCTCAGGTCGAAGCCCGCTGCGGTGGCCAGCAACGGCCAGCCGGCGTCACGCAGCAGTTCCATCGTGCCCACCTCGGGGTGGCCGATGGCGAGGAAGGGCGCGCCGCAGGCCAGCAACTCAGGCAGCTTGTTGGCCAGCGAGTGGCGCACGTAGCGCAGCGAGTCCTCGTCGAAGTTGTAGGCGATGAGGTTGAGGTCTGACGCGGCCAGCGCTTCCAGGTAGGCCGCGTCGTCCTCGATCGGCGCCGCCAGCACCGTGCCTTCCAGGCCGTCGAAGGCGCCGCCGTGGCGTTCGCGGGCGCCCTGGGCGGCATGGATGACAAATTGCAGCGCCGGGCCGTCGCCGCGCGCGTTCCAGGCCTGCACCTGCCGCGCCACCTCCACCAGGCTCGACAGCCCCATGTCGGGTTCAAGGCCGCCGCAGTAGCGCAGGGTGCGCTGGGCCTGTGCGTGTGCGTGTGCGTGTGCGTGTGCGTGCGAGTTTGCATGCGCCGCGGCCGGACGACCTGGCGCCGGCGGCATGTAGTTGTGGATCACCTCCACCCGCGACGGCGGCAGCCCATGGCGCTGCACCAGCAGGCGGCCCATCTTGTCGCTGATGGCCAGCACATGGGTGGCGCCGTGCAGCAGCCATGCAAGCACCTCGGCATGCGCCTGCGCGACAGCCGGCGGCAGCGTGGCCCGGGCGCGCGCCAGCCAGTCGTCCATCACGTGCAGCACCCAGGGCCGGCCCAGCACGGCCGCGCACACCGCTTGCAGCACGGTCAGCGTGGGGCGGTCGGCGGTGGGGCGCAGGTAGAGCACCTCGGGGTCGAACTCCACCAGGCTGCGCAGGGGCGGCCAAACCGACTGGTTGTCGCTGCCGCGGGCGTACAGGTCGCCGGGCATGGACTGGAAGGCCGACACCCGCAGCGGCGCGTCGGCATGCACGTGCAACTGGGCCGGGCGCGGCCAGCCGCGCAGCAGATGGCGCTTGAGCAGCCCGGTCGCGCACAGCCGCGTGTGGGGCGTGAAGTCCAGCACCGCCAGCCGCGGGCGCGAGCGTTGCGGCGCGAACAGGCCCAGAAAGTCGACGCGCGCAAACACCTCCAGCTGTCCGCCCAGGCCTGCGTTGACGATGCGCAGGCCGTGGTCGCGGCCATGCTCGCGGGCCTTGCGGTAGGCCTGCAGCATGGTGTGCACATTGGGGTCGTGCCAGCGGTAGCCCTTGCCGAAATAGCGCGGATCGAAGTGGTTGGTGTCGTCCGATTTCGAGGTCAGCACCCCGGTGCCGTAGGTCTCGGAACGCTCGACGTCGTGCACCTGGTAGCTGGCGTCCACGCCCAGCAGGATGATCTCTTCCAGGCCCAGCGAGGCCGCGATCTGCAGCCCGGTGTAGGTGACCGTGCCGCCGGTGTAGGTGATCTCGCTGGCGCGGTTGGAGAAGTCGGTGTCGACCGGGAAGCTGATGCGCGGCCGGTGGTTGAGAAAGATGGTGTTGTCCTGCGGCTCGATGCAGTAGCCGAGGTAGGACGGGAACATCTTCACCGGGCAGCGGTAGGCGTGGATCTCGGCGATGCGGTCCTCGGCCACGAGGTGGTCCTCGACGACGTAGATCGTGGGCGTGAAGCTGGCGTGCAGGAAGATGCCGTTGAAGCCGATGGTCAGCTCGTCGCGCAACAACGCCAGGTCGGTCTGCTTCAGACTGGGCCCGTTGCCGATGACGAAGGCGCGGCGCATCCCGCGTTCCTGCACCGCGCGCTTGAGGATGTCGAAGCGCGAGCGGCTGGCCGCCAGGTTGGCGGCGCTGGTCAGGGCGCGCACGCGCCGCAGGCCGCGCACCTGGTCGGCCAGTGCGATCTTGGCCGTGGGCTGGTAGATCTCGCCCTTGAACGGCGAGCTCGCGACCAGGCTGGCGCGTGTGGCCTCCATCTCGGCCTCGGGCGGCAGCGCCTCGTCCGCCAGCGTGTAGGGGTGGGCGGCAAAGGCCGGGTGCAGCGGGCGGGGCAGGGTGCCTTGCAAGGCGCCTTCGGCTTGCAGGGTCGGGGCTGTGGCCGATGGCGTGACGGCCGCAGCCGCCGCGACGGGTGCCCGCAATTGGTGCAGCCAGAAGCGGTAATAGGCGCCGGTGACGGGGTCGTCGCTGCGCTGGGTGCATAGCGCCAGCGCCTCTGCCAGCCGCTGTTCAGCCAGCAGGGCGGGTAGGTTGGTCATTGGGGGCAGTGGTTCTTTGGCTGTTCGGGCGGCGCAACCCTTGTCGAAGCGGTCCCGCAACAACGCAAGGAGGATGCCAGATGTTTCAGAAGATTTCGGCCTGGAGGCTGCGTTGTCGCCGCGATGCATCGTGGCGTGGCCTTCAGACCATCAGCAGTGGGCGTGTGCCGGCGCGCCCGGGTTTTCAGAGCCTGCAGGGTGCTGCCGTGTGTGGCTTTCGGCGCGGCCATGGGCGCTGCCAGGCTCAGGGCGCAAGGGTCAGCTCCAGCAGTCCCCACACCGGGCAGCCTTCGATGCTGACGAACACGTCGCCGCCCAAGTCGCTGTCGCGCAGCCGGGTGCCTGCGATGGGACTGCGCCATTCGACGTGGGTTACCTGGCGTCCGCCCAAACTGGCGCGACGGATGCCGATGCGCCGGCGGCAGCCCGCATCGGCCTGGAGTGCATCGCCGCGGCTGGCATCGACGACATGCAGCACCAGGCGATCGGGGCCACTGGGGGATGCCCGCGGCACGATGCGCAACTGCTCGGCCCCGGGCGCCGCGATGAATGGGCGCATCAGATCCAGCGCGTCGTCGCTCAGTTGCTCCACAGCGAGACGCCGCACGCCGCTGTCGGTCAGCGCCTTCAGGTCGGCAGCCGGGTAGTCCGCGTCGGGGTTGGTGGTCACCACCAGGTCCACGCTTTGCAGCCGTGCGGCCTCGGCGCGGTAGCTGGCCGGGCCATTGCGGCCCACGAGCACGAAGCTGAAGGGAATACCGCGTTGCACCAGGCGCGCCACCAGCGCCTTGATGCGGTCTGCGCGGCCTTGCTCCACCGGCACCATCAGGCCGACCAGGGGCGCGCTTTCCAGGCCGTCGAACAGCGGCGCCTGCGCCTTGACGAAGCGATAGAGGTCGCCGTAGTCGTCGACGGTGCCAAAAAAGCGCTTGACCTGGCCACGCTCATCGTTGCCGACATAGACATCCCAGGGCACGATGGGTTGCCCGCCCAGGGCGTAGAGCGTGGCAATCGCGACCCGGTTTTCGGCCCGTGTGCCCGGCCGCAGCGAGGGCACGAAACCCAGGCCCAGCGAGCGCGCCGTGGCCGCCTGCGACGCCATCTGCGCATAGTTGTCGATATGCGTCTCAGGCATGGCGTAGTCGACGGCGGGCGCCAGGAAGAAGAACGGGTTCGACGCCAGCGGCTCGTAGAGCACGCTGAGGTTCATCGACAGCGGCACCGGCTTGCCGCGCAGCTGGCTGGCGATCTGGCGTACGCGAAGCATGTGGTCGAGCACGGTGCTGCGCACGAAGTCCAGCCACAGCACCGAAGACGGCAGCTTGCGCCAGCGCGCGCGGTAGTCGTCGGCGTCCTTCACGCCCTGTTTGTCTCGCAGCCACTGGCGATAGTCGCCAGTGAAGCCGACCAGGCCGGCAGCCGCGACCTGGGCCGGATTGGCGCGCGTGGCCAGCCACTGCGGGAAGCCCTGCACCGTGCTGTCGTTGAAGTCGCCGCCCTGGTACAAGGCTGCATAGGCCTGCATCTGTGGGTCATCGTGCTGAATCGAGTCCACGCCCAGTTCCACCAGCTTGGTGATGCGGTCCCGGTAGTCGGCCTGGGTCTCGGGATGGGTGCTTGTCAGCCAGCGGCCGTCGAAACTCTGGGCCCACGGCGCTGCCACGATCTTGCCGTCGAAGTCGCGGGCGAAGCCCTCCTTCACCGGAGAAGGAGGCATGCCGCTGACCGCGCCGCCGACCCAGGGTGCGAGTTCGCGCAGCGCCTTGGCGTAGGCCGGTTCCTTGTTGTAGCCCCACTCGATGCGGGTCGCACCGAAGGCGCGGATGACCGGCAGGGCTTCGGGGCGCGTGAAGCGGGTCGAGAAGACGACGGCCGACTTTGGCGGCACGCTCCCCAGGAAGGGTGGGTGGCTGGCAGCGCCTTGCTGCATGGCGGCCAACGCTGGTGCCGCCTGCATGGCAACTGCTGCCAGCAGCAACGCGCCGAGGGCGGGCCACGCGGTGTTGAAGGGCTTCGACATGCGCGCACTCCGTTCAGGCTGGGTCTGGGTGAGTACCGTCCGCCACCTTTGCATTGTCGTGGCCATTGGCGCGCGCCGGGCGCCCGGTCGTGGCACGCTGCAAGCGCCCCGTATCATGCAATTGCGCGCGTTCGGCGCAATGGTCTTTCGGGGAGATGATTTGTGAGCAATGCCATCCAGCGGGTTGCAGCGTCGAAGTGGTTCCACGCTATCGACTTTGGCGGTTACGCCAGCAGTGGCCGCTTCAAGCCCGGGTCCCCGCAGAACATCACGTTGTACGGTGCGTTCGAATTCTTGCGCTCGATGCAATTGGCAGGTGCCTCGGTACTGGACATCGGCACCTACGACGGCATCGTCGCCTTCGGCAGCCGCGCGCTGGGAGCCGGGCGCGTAGTGGCAGTGGACTCGAACCGCAACCCGCAATTCCTGCTGGCGCGCGAACTGCTCGGCTACAGCGAGAGCCAGATCGAGTACCGGCCCGGTCTGCAGGTGGGAGACTTGTCACGCGAGTTCAGTGCCACTCCCTTCGACGTCATCGTCTGTGCCGGAGTGATCTATCACATGCTGTTCCCGCAGCAGGCCTTCACCGAGACCCGCAAGGTGATCGCCGAAGGCGGCTATCTGCTGATGGAAACACCGTACGCTGCCGGCAGCGACGAGGCCGTGCTCTACTTCAACGGCATCACCCAGCATGTGAACGAGCCGTCGACATACTTTGTGCCGACGCGCCAGGCGCTGGTGGGGATGGCGCAGCTGGCGGGCTTCAGGCTCGTCGCCATGCGGGTGCTGAAGGCGCCAACCCGTGTCACGCTGCTGCTGCAGGCAGTGTCGCGGGCGCAGCTGGCGGCCGACCCCGAGACGCCGCCATTCATCGTGCAGATGCTCAAACGCGACCTTTGCGACAACGAGTTCCGTTTCAGGGACCTCGAGGCCGCGCCGCGCCGCGCCTCGTCGGTCGCCTGCACGCCGGGCCTGACGCCCTGGCGCGAGATAACTGCTGCACAGGAGCGGGTCGAATTCCCCCATCATCCCGACAGCAGCGTGCCAAGTTACGGCGCGACCCGGTTCGAGACCGAGCAGGGCAACACGCTGACCCTTTGAACCCGCCACCGGAGTTCAGATGAACTCATTGACGACTTCGCGGATGCCTCCGCGCAGCCGGTCCAGCGACTCCTTCGGCAGCAGAAAAAGGTACCAGAACGGGAACGGGTTCGCCGCATCCGCAACCTGCCCGGACGGGTCCATCGCCACATAACCGAGCGAGGCCAGCCAGTCGAAGTAATCTTCGATGGCAAAGCCGTTGGCCGCAGGGGCATGAAATGAGTGCTCGGTGACGATCAGTGGCCGCAGGTGCCGCAGGCTGTCTTCAGCGCCGTGAAGGGCATTGAATTCACCGCCCTCCAGGTCGAGCTTGATGAAGTCCAGCCGCGCCCAGCCGGCTCCCTGCACCAGCTTGTCGATGGTGGTGGCAGGAACGGTCACGGTTTCGGCGTAGTCCACCTTCCCCGGCGCAATGCGGTCCCAGATGCGGCTGATGCCCGAGCGCCCAGGGTGGCTGGGCGAGCAGT
>JBBSCX010000035.1:0-16205 GCA_038249905.1 Burkholderiales bacterium | reverse complement strand
GCCGATCTGAAGGGCACCAAGATGCGCGCCTACAACCCGGCCACCACGCGCATCGCCGAGCTGCTGGGCGCCCAGCCCGTCACCATCCAGCTGGCCGAACTGCCGCAGGGCCTGGCCACCGGCGCCGTGCACAACTTCCTGACCAGCAGCGCCAGCGGGGTCGAAAGCAAACTGCACGAACAGGTCAAGCACTTCTACGCCGTGGCCGCCTGGTTGCCGCGCAACATCACGGTCGTCAACACGCGGTCCTTCGAGGCCCTGGACAAGGCCACGCAGGACGCCGTGCTGGCGGCGGCCGGGCGGGCCGAGGCCTCGGGGTGGGCGCTGAGCGAACGCCTGGACGGCGAGTACCTGGCCGAACTGCAGAAGCAGGGCATGACGGTGGACCGCTCGGCGACCAAGCTGAAGGCCGAACTGCAGAGCGTGGGCGAACGCATGACCGCCGAGTGGCTGGAGAAGGCCGGGCCCGAAGGCAAGGCCGTCATCGACGCCTACCGCAAGTGAGCCACGGCCGGACCCAGGCCTGAACGCCCCGTCCTGATGCGCAAGGCACTCGACCGCTTCTACGCCGGCATGCTGGCGCTGGCCGCGCTGGCGCTGCTGGCGGCGTTCGTCTGCGTGGTGCTGGGCGTGGTCGGGCGGCAGTTCGGCTTCACCGTGCCGGGGCTGGACGCCTATGCCGGCTACGCCATCGCCGCGGGCCTGTTCCTGGCCCTGCCCGAGACCTTGCGGCGCAGCGAGCACATCCGCATCACGCTGGTGCTGGACCGCCTGCCGGCGGGCTGGCGCCCGGCGGTCGAAGTGCTGTGCCTGGTGCTGGCCCTGGGCCTGAGCCTGGCGCTGGCCTGGGCCGCCGTGCGGCTGGTGTGGCTGTCGCGCCTGACGCAGGATGTCTCGCAGGGCGCCGATGCCACGCCGCTGTGGCTGCCGCAGTTGGCGATGGCCCTGGGCTGCATCGGCCTGGCCCTGGCCTGCGCTGACGCATTGCAGGCGCAGTGGCGCGGTCGGCCCTTCTTTCTGAAGTCGCGTGGCGCCGACGACGCGCCTGCGGCGGACTAGGCACCCACCACCATGGACGGCTGGACCCTCTTCGCCCTGCTCGGCGGGTTGATGCTGCTGCTGGCCAGCGGGCTGTGGATCGGCCTGGCCTTGCTGGGCGTGGCCGCCGTGGCGATGGCGGGCTTCACCTCGCGCCCGGTGCTGGACACCATGGCCCTGACGATCTGGGGCAGCACCAGCAGCTGGACCCTGACGGCACTGCCGCTGTTTTTGTGGATGGGCGAAATCCTGTTCCGCACGCGGCTGACGGCCGAACTCTTCAAAGGCCTGGCGCCCTGGCTGCACCGCGTGCCAGGGCGGCTGCTGCACACGCATGTGCTGGGCTGCGGCATCTTCGCCGCTGTCTCGGGCAGCAGTGCCGCCACCTGCGCCACCATCGGCCGCATCACGCTGCCCGAGCTGAAGTCGCGCGGCTACCCGGACGCCATCGCCATCGGCTCGCTGGCCGGGGCCGGCACCTTCGGCCTGCTGATTCCGCCGTCGATCATCATGATCGTCTACGCCGTCGCCACCGAGGTCTCGATCGCCAAGCTGTTCGTCGCCGGGGTGCTGCCGGGGCTGATGCTGATGGTGCTGTTCTCGCTGTTTCTGGTGGGCTGGTCCTTGAAAAACCGGGCCCTCATGCGCGCCGTCACCTCGGCCGAGGAAGGCGCCGCCCCGGGCTGGCGTGAACGCATCGTGGCGCTGCGCCATCTGGGGCCGGTGGTGGCGCTGATCGGCCTGGTCATCGGCTCCATCTACAGCGGCCTGGCCACCGCCACCGAGAGCGCGGCCATGGGCGTGGCTGGTGCGCTGGCGCTGTCGGCGCTGGACGGTTCGCTGCGCTGGCGCAGCTTCAGCGACGGGCTGCTGGCCGCCACCCGGGTGTACTGCATGATCGGCCTGATCCTGGCGGGCGCCGCCTTTCTGACCCTGGCCATGGGCTTCATCGGCCTGCCGCGCGAAGTCGCGGCGCTGATCGGTCGCATGGACCTGTCGCCGCCGATGCTGCTGGTGGTGCTGACGCTGTTCTTCATCGTGCTGGGCTGCTTTCTCGACGGCATCAGCATGGTGGTGCTGACGATGGCGGTGCTGCTGCCGACGGTGCAGGCCGCGGGCATCGACCTGATCTGGTTCGGCGTCTTCATCGTGCTGGTGGTCGAGATGGCGCAGATCACGCCGCCGGTGGGCCTGAACCTGTTCGTATTGCAGGGCCTGACCGGGCGCGAAATGCCTTACATCGCGCGCGCCGCCTTTCCTTTTTTCCTGCTGCTGCTGCTGGCTGTGGTGCTGATCTGGGTCTTCCCCGCCTTGGTACTGCACCTGCCGGGTCTGATGTAGCGTGCGGCCGCTGCAGGCCGTGCGGCCTTCGAGGCCCGCACGGCCGATGCGCCACTCACGCGCGACCGAAAGAACGATCATGGACAAGACCAAGGCCCCCTCCGCTCCGCCACGCTGGCAGTTCTGGATCGACCGCGGCGGCACCTTCACCGACATCGTCGGCCGCCCGCCTGTCGGCGAACTGCAAACGCTGAAGCTGCTGAGCGAAAACCCCGAGCAGTACGCCGACGCCGCGGTCGAAGGCATCCGCCGCCTGCTGGGGCTGGCCGCGGGCGAGGCCATCACGCCGGCACTGGTGGAGTGCGTGAAGATGGGCACCACGGTGGCCACCAACGCGCTGCTCGAACGCAAGGGCGACCGCACCCTGCTGGTGACGACGCAGGGCTTTCGCGATGCGTTGCGCATCGCCTACCAGGCGCGGCCCAAATTGTTCGAGCGCCACATCGTGCTGCCCGAACTGCTGTACGAACGCGTCATCGAGGCGCAGGAACGCGTCTCGGCGCAGGGCGAGGTGCTGCAGGTGCTGGACGAGGGCCATCTGCGCGAACGCCTGTGGGCGGCCTTCGACGCCGACATCCGCAGCGTGGCCATCGTCTTCATGCACGGCTGGCGCAGCCCCGCGCACGAACAGGCCGCGGCGCGGCTGGCGCGTGAACTCGGCTTCACGCAAGTCAGCGCCAGCCACGAGGTCAGCCCGCTGATGAAACTGGTCTCGCGCGGCGACACCACCGTCGTCGACGCCTATCTGAGCCCGATCCTGGGCCGCTATGTGCAGCAGGTGGCCGCGCAGATGCCGGGCGTGCGGCTGTTCTTCATGCAGAGCAGCGGCGGGCTGACGGAGGCGCAGCGTTTTCAGGGCAAGGACGCCATCCTCTCGGGCCCGGCCGGCGGCATCGTCGGCATGGTGCGCACGGCGGTGGCGGGCGGGCATCACAAAGTCATCGGCTTCGACATGGGCGGCACCAGCACCGATGTGTCGCATTACGCGGGCGAGTTCGAGCGCGCCTTCGAGACCCAGGTGGCCGGCGTGCGCATGCGCGCGCCGATGATGAGCATTCACACCGTGGCCGCGGGCGGCGGCAGCCTGCTGCAGTTCGACGGCGCGCGGCTGCGCGTGGGCCCGCAAAGCGCCGGTGCCAACCCCGGCCCCGCCAGCTACCGCCGCGGCGGGCCGCTGGCCACCACCGACGCCAACGTGCTGCTGGGCAAGATCCAGCCGGCCTGGTTTCCACAGGTCTTCGGGCCTGGCGCCGACGAGCCGCTGGACCGTGACGGCGTGGTGGCGAAGTTCAGCGCCCTGGCGCAGGAAGTCCGCGCCGCGACAGGGCGAGAGGCCACGCCCGAGAGCCTGGCCGAAGGCTTCTTGCAGATCGCCATTCAGAACATGGCCAACGCCATCAAGCGCATCAGCGTGGCGCGCGGCTACGACGTCACGCAATACACCTTGCAGTGTTTCGGCGGTGCCGGCGGGCAGCATGCCTGCGGCGTGGCCGACGCATTGGGCATGACGCGGGTGTTCGTGCACCCGCTGGCGGGGGTGCTCTCGGCCTACGGCATGGGCCTGGCCGACCAGATCGCGATGCGCGAAGCCTCGATCGAACAGCCGTTGTCGGCCGACGGCCTGGCCGCCGCCCATGCCGTGCTGGCGCAATTGGCCACTGCGGCCACCGACGAGGTTGCGGCCCAGGGCGTGCCGCGCGAGGCCATCGAACTGCGTCAGCAATTGCACCTGCGTTATGCCGGCACCGATACCGCGCTGGCGGTGCCGCTGGGAGACGAGCTCAGCTTGCGCGCTGCCTTCGAGGCCGGCTACCGCCAGCGCTTCGCCTTCCTGATGCCGGGCCGCGCGCTGGTGATCGAGGCCGCCTCGGTCGAGGCCGTGGGTGCGGGCGAGTCCCACGAGGTCGCCGCCCCGGGCGCCGAGGCCGCCCCGCACCGCCCCGCGCCCGATGCCACCGTGCCAATGTACTGCGGCGCGTGGCTGCAGGCGGGCCTGTACGTGCGCGAATCGCTGCGGGCCGGCGCACAAGTCGACGGTCCGGCCGTGATCGCCGAGAAAAACGCCACCACGGTCGTCGAGCCCGGCTGGCGCGCCACGCTGACCGCCGCCGGCCCGATCGAATTGCAGCGCACGCAGGCCCGCGCCACGCGCCACGCCATCGGCACCGACGCCGACCCGGTGATGCTGGAGGTGTTCAACAACCTGTTCATGAACATTGCCGAGCAGATGGGGCTGCGGCTGCAGAACACCGCGCACAGCGTCAACATCAAGGAAAGGCTGGACTTCAGCTGTGCATTGTTCGACGCCAGCGGCGCCTTGATCGCCAATGCACCGCACATGCCGGTGCACCTGGGCAGCATGAGCGAGAGCATCCGCACCGTCATCGAACGCAACCCTGCCATGCGCGAAGGTGATGTCTATGTGCTGAACGACCCCTACCACGGCGGCACGCACCTGCCGGATGTCACAACGGTGACGCCGGTTTATTTGCAAGCCGGCGATGCCGAGCCCAGCTTCTATGTCGCCAGCCGCGGCCACCATGCCGACATCGGCGGCACCACGCCGGGATCGATGCCGCCTTTCAGCAAGACCATCAATGAGGAAGGTGTGCTGTTCGACAACTTCCTGCTGGTGCGCGACGGCGCGTTGCGTGAAACCGAGCTGCGCGCGCAATTGGCCTCGGGCGACTTTCCGGCGCGCAACCCCGACCAGACCATTGCCGACCTGCGCGCGCAGATTGCAGCCAACGAGAAGGGCGTGCAGGAATTGCGCGCCATGGTGGCGCAGTTCGGCCGCACGACCGTGGCCGCCTACATGCGCCATGTGCAGGACAACGCCGAGGAGAGCGTGCGCCGCGTCATCACCGCGCTGAAAGACGGTCAATTCACATTGCCGCTGGACAATGGCGCGCAGATCGCCGTCAAATTGACGGTGAATGCCGCAGCGCGTGAAGCCACCATCGACTTCAGCGGCACCAGCGCGCAATTGCCCAACAACTTCAACGCCCCCAAGGCGGTGACGATGGCGGCGGTGCTGTATGTCTTTCGCACCCTCGTCGACGACGACATCCCGCTCAATGCCGGCTGCCTGAAGCCGCTGCACGTGATCGTGCCCGACGGCTGCATGCTCAACCCGCGGCCGCCTGCGGCGGTGGTGGCCGGCAACGTCGAGACCAGCACCTGCGTGACCAATGCGCTGTACGGCGCATTGGGCGTGATGGCCGCCGGCCAATGCACGATGAACAACTTCACCTTCGGCAACGCCCGCCATCAGTATTACGAAACCGTCAGCGGCGGCAGCGGTGCGGGTTGGACCTTCGACGCGCAGGGCCGGCCGGTCGGCGGCTTCGACGGCACCAGCGTCGTGCAGACGCACATGACCAATTCGCGCCTGACCGACCCCGAGGTGCTGGAGCACCGCTTTCCGGTGCGCCTGGAGAGTTACGCCATCCGCCGCGGTTCAGGCGGCCGTGGTGCCGAGAGCGGTGAAGGCGGCTGGCATGGCGGCGACGGCGGGGTGCGCCGCGTGCGCTTTCTGGAGGCGATGACGGCCAGCATCCTCAGCAACGGCCGCCATGTGCCGGCCTTCGGCGTGCACGGCGGCGCGCCCGGTGCGCTGGGCATCAACCGCGTGGAACGCGCCGACGGCAGGGTCGAGCCGCTGGACCACATCGGCAGCGCCGAGATGGCGCCCGGCGACGTGTTCGTGATCGAGACCCCGGGCGGTGGCGGCTGCGGGCCCTTGCCGGGAGCATGAGCATGAGCGCGCAGTCGCCACGCCTCCTGCTGATCGGCTTGGAGCCCTGCCTGCCGCTGGCCACGGCGCTCAACGGCGTGCGCGTGGCGCTGGGTGCGGCGCTGCAGACCGGGCCCGATCTGGTGTGGGCAGCGGGCGCCGAGGGCTGAACCACGCCGGTCTCCCGGCCCGCCGGCCCCGTCGGCTGGCCCTCTGCGCCTGGCTCAGTCGTTGCGCCGGAAGGTGATGACGATGACTGGCGGCACCCGTCCGTCGGTGTCGGCCGGCAGGGTGCCGGTGCGGTCGATGGCGCGCAGCACGGCCTCGTCCCAGTCGGACACACCGCTGGTCTTGACGATGCGGCGCGACGTCACCTTGCCGTCGGGCTGCACACGCACCTCGACCTCGGCCGCGGGGTTGCCGCTGACGTTGCCGCCCTGCTGGATGATGTTCTGGCGGATGCGCGCGGCCAGGCGCGCACCGTAGGCGGCCGAAGGGCCGGCGTCGCGCGCCGCCGTGCCGCCGCGTGCGCTGCCGGCGCCGGCGGTCTCTGCCTGTTCCAGCATGCGGCGCAGGTTGGCGTCGCGCTGCTGCGCCAGGCGGGCTTCGTCGGCACGTTCGCGCTCGGCGCGCAGCAGTGCCTCCTCATCGGCGCGCTTGCGCTCGGCCACGGCCTTCTCGGCCGTGAGCTTGTCTGCGGCGACTTTCTCGGCCGCGGCTTTGGTGGCGGCGGCCTTGTCTGCGGCGGCCTTCTCTGCAACGACTTTTTGCGCCGCGGCCTTCTCGGCTGCGGCACGCTGCACCCGCTCACGCTCACGCTCACGCTCACGCTCACGCTCACGCTCACGCTCACGTTCACGTTCACGGTCAAGGTCCAGTGCCGCTGCACGTTCCGCGCGCTGGCGTTCCAGCGCGATCTGCGCGTCGGGCACACGCGCGGCGGGCGGCGGCGGCGCGGGCGCGGCCAAGCGCGGTGCGGTTGCTCGCGGTGGCGGTGCAGGAGATGGCGGCGGCGGTGGTGGCGGCGGCGGTGGCGGTGTCGGCCGCGCTGCGACCGGCGGCGGCGCGAACTGCGGCACGCTGGCCCACAACTCGGCGGCATAGGTCTGCGGCGGCTGCACACGCCAGTCCACACCCACCGCCAGCGCGGCCACCAGGCCGGCATGGGCCAGCAGCGCCAGCGTCGCGCCGGCGCCCATGCCGCCGGGGCGCTGCGGCAGCAGCGCGTCCTGGGGCAGGGTCTGGGGCAGGGTCAGTGGCAAGTTCTGTGGCAAGGTCAGGGCGCTCATCCTTGTCAGTTCAAGGTCGGCGTCAGCTGCCCTGGCGCACCGACAGCCCCACGCGCCGCACGCCGGCGCGCTGCAATGTGTCCATCACCTTGACCACGCTCTCGTAGCGCACCTGGCGGTCGGCGCTGATGACGACCGGCGTGTCGGCATTGCCGGCCTGCGCGGCGCGCACCCGCTGCGTCAGCTGCGACAGTTGCAGCGGCATCGGCTCGCCCGTCTCGTTGGCGTCGATGACGCGCAGCCGCAGACGTTCGTCCTGCCCCACCACCACCTCCACCACACGCTGCGGGCGCTGCGAGCTGGCGCCGACGCTGGGCAGGTCGACGACACCGGTGGTGATCAGCGGCGCCGTGACCATGAAGATGATCAGCAGCACCAGCATCACGTCGATGAACGGGACCATGTTGATCTCGTTCATCGAGCGGCGGCGCCGGCTGCCGCTGCGGCCCACGAAGGTGGCCATCAGCGTAAACCTGGGGACGCCGTGCTGCCGGCCACGGCGGCGCCGGCCGGCTGCGACGCATTGCGCTGCAGGATGTTGGTGAATTCTTCGATGAAGGTTTCCAGCTGGATGGCAATGCGGTCGATGTCGCGCGCGAAGCGGTTGTAGGCCACCACCGCCGGGATGGCCGCGAACAGGCCGATGGCGGTGGCCACCAGCGCCTCGGCGATGCCGGGGGCGACGTTGGCCAGCGTCACCTGGGTCATGTTCGACAGGCCGACGAAGGCATGCATGATTCCCCACACGGTGCCGAACAAGCCCACGTACGGCGACACCGAACCGACACTGGCCAAAAAGCTGAGGTTGCTCTCGACGACATCCAGTTCACGCTGGTAGCTGGCGCGCATCGCCCGCCGCGCGCCGTCCAGCTGGGCCGGCGCATCGAGCCGCTTCTCGCGCAGTTTCAGGAATTCGCGCATGCCGCTGGCGAAGATGCGTTCCATCGGCGCCGAATCGACCTTGCCACTGACGGCCTGGTTCATCTCGGTCAGGCTGCGGCCGGACCAGAAATCGCGTTCGAAGTCCTCGTTGCGGCGACGCACGCTGCGCAAACCGAAAAGCTTGCCGAAGATCACCGTCCAGCTGGCCAGCGATGTCAGCACCAGCCCGCCCATCACGAGTTGCACGACGAGGCTGGCCTGAAGGATGAGGGTGGTGATCGAGAGGTCGGTGTTCATCGGGGCAAGGTGGGCGAGGGGTTCATTGCAATGCGGCCAGCACGTGGTTCGGAATGCGGCAAGGGCGCAAGGTTCCCGCGGCGACGCAGCCGATGCGGATCGTGCCTTCGGCCAACAGCGGGCCGATGTCGGCTTGTTCAGGCGTGGCAGGCGTGGCAGGCGTGGCGGCAACGCCAATGTCAGCAACATCAGCCACAACATCGGCCCTGTCAGCGCCGACCCGCCAGCTTTGCTGCACCAGCGTCAGCGACGCCCGGCCCAGCACCTGCGGCTGCACGCTGACACGCAACAGGTCGTCCAGCCGCGCCGGTGCCAGGTAGCGCACCTGCGTTTCGGCGACGACGAAGATCACGCCCTCGGCTTCACGCAGCGCCTGTTGCTGCACACCGCGCGCGCGCAGCCATTCGGTGCGTGCGCGTTCGAAGAATTTCAGGTGGTTGGCGTAGAACACGACGCCGCCGGCATCGGTGTCTTCCCAGTACACACGCAGGGTGTGGCTGAAAACGGCGGGGTGGTGCTGGGTGGGGGCGGACAGCGGCATCTAGGCCGCAGATTATGGAGGGCCCCCTGCACGCACTGTGGTGGGTGGCGCGCCGGGCGGCGTGGCGCCCTCGACCGCCGGCAGCACGCGCCGGTACACCGGCCCCCACAGCGGATGCCCGGCTTCCGAGCGGCTGAGCGCGAAGCCCGCGTCGGCCGCACGCGCGGCGACAAACGCCGCCTCGCAGTCGGCCATACGCTGCGTGCTGCAGCTGATGAAGGCCAGCAATTTGTGCGCGCCAGCGCGGTCGCGGGGGCTCGCCAGGCCCGTGGCCAGGGCCTTGCGCAGCGCCGCTTCGGCGGTGGGGTACTGCGCCTCTTCGTAGGCCCGCAGGCCTTCGGCCAGGGCGCGTTCGGCGGGGCGCGACAGCACATCGAGCAGGCCCGTGGGCGTGGCGGCCGCAGCGGTACCGCCGGCGGGCTGGCCCGGCAGGTGGGCGCAGCCGCTGGCCAGCAGCAGGGTCAAGGCCAGAGGGCAGGCGATGAAGGCGGTGAAAGGCGTGAAGGCGCGGCGTGTCATGGGCCGAAACGGTGGCGTACGGTGGCGGGGCGGTCGGCGTCGACCTGGACTGTCACGCTGTGAGGCGGGAAGTCGGCGTTGTGCACCGTCACCAGATGGCGGCCGGGCGGCAGGCTCAGCTGGGTCAGGGGCGGCGTGGTGCCGACCGGCTTGCCGTCCACTTCGACCTCGCCCCAGGGGCTGATGGCCAGGCGCACGGTGCCCGTGGCGGCGGCGGTGGTCGCAGCAGCGCCCGCGCTGCGCGGGGCTGAGCGTGGGGTGGCGAGTGGGGTAGTGCGGCGCGCGGTCGGCCTGGCAGGTGTGGTCGGGACGGCCGTCCGGCCTGCGGTCGGGACAGGGCTGGCGGCGGGGCTGGCGGCGGGGGGTGGCTTGTCGGCGCCCGGCGCGATCGGGTGACCGGCAGCGGGCGTGATTGGAGGCGGGAGCGGTGGCGTGAGCGGTGGCGAGAGCGGTGGCGAGAGCGGTGGCGTGACAGCTGGCGTGAGCGCGGGTGTGGCGTTGCCCGCCACAGCGCCCGGGTCGACGGCCGGCTCGGACCCGGGCGCTGACGGGCCTGCGGGCGCGACCACCTCGGGCAATGGCTGCACCGTCGCGCCGGTGGCTGGCAGGCCCGCCATTGGCAGGGTCGATGCCGCGGCGCTGGCATCGGCAGGGCCGCGCGCGCTGTCGGCCGGGCCTTGCCGCAATGCCAGTGCCGCCATCGCGGCCCCCGCTACCGCCATCGCCAGCACGGCGGCCCAGGCCAGCGCCTTTCGCCCTGTGGCTGCTCCGCGGTTCGTCGACGTCACTTGGCGTTGACCGCTGCTGCGCGCCGCGGCGTCCCGGCTGCGGCCGCGGCCGCGGCCATCCGTTGCGGTGCGGGCTGGCGCGGCCTGCGCATCGACCCAGCGCCGCAGGTCCGACGCCATCTCGGCGGCCGTGCCGTAGCGTTCTGCGGGTTCGCGCGCCATCGCGCGGGCGGCGATCGCCGACAGCACCTGCGGCACGCCGGGCAATACCTCGTGCGCCGGCAGGGCTGCGCCATCCAGCACCGACTGCATGATCTGCTCGACGCTGCGCCCATCAAAGGCCTTGCGGCCGCACAGCAGTTCATGCAGCACGGCGCCCAGGGCGTGCAGGTCGGTGCGCGCATCGACCGCGCCGCCCTGCATCTGTTCGGGCGCCAGGTAGTGCGGCGACCCCGCGATCATCCCTTCCAGCCCCGGCAGGCCCCCGAAAGCGGCCATGCCCGCCATGCCCGCGTGCACTGCGCCCTGGGCCACGCGCGCGATGCCGAAGTCCAGCACCTTGGGCTTGTCGCTCGGGGTGATGAAGATGTTGGCCGGCTTGATGTCGCAATGCACGACCCCGCGGGCGTGCGCATAGGCCAGCGCGTCGGCCACGCGTCGCACCAGTTGCGCGGCCTGCAGCGGCGTCGGCCGCCAGCCTGCGGCCAGTGCCTGGCGCAGGTCGCGGCCGCTCAGCCGTTCCATCGCGATGTAGGCGCCGTGCGGCGACATGCCGGCATCGAAGACGGTGACGATGTTCGGGTGATTCAGCCGCGCGGCGGCACGTGCTTCGTGCAGGAACAGGTTTTCCAGCGACGGGCCCGATACCGGCACGGTCACGTCCAGGTGCAGCGTCTTGACCGCCACCGGGCGCGACAGCAGCGGGTCCCAGGCCTCGTGCACCTGGCCCAGGCCACCGCTGCCCAAGGGTGCCTTCAGCGCGTAACGGCCGATGTGGCGCAATGTGGGCGCCTGTTCCAGCGCCGCGGGTGTCGTGCGGGCCGGTGCGCCAGCGGCGCCGTGCGCGGGCTCGGCGCCTGCGGGCAGGCTGTCCAGGCCGGAATCGGGCGGCAAGCTGGCCGGGGCCGAGTCGATGCCGCCGTCGGGTCTGGAATCGGGACCCGAGTCGGGCCCGAAGTCGCGGCCGAAGTGGGGGCCGAAGTCGGAATGCGCCGATCCGCGCGGCGCCATCTCGGGCGGCAGCGACAGGACGGTGGCGGCAAACTCGCTGTCCGGGTCGTCAGACCGGACAGGCCGCGGGATGAAGTTGGGGCCCACGCTGCCAGCAGCTTACGGGGCCGGCAGCCGCTGGAAACGGCCGAAAAGCGCCGGCCTTGCGGCCTGTTCCGAAGCGTCTGTGCCACCGCGCTTGTGTGGCAGCGCTTGTCTCGCCGCGCTCGTTCCACCCCGGCCGGTGTGGTGCGCCGAACTGTTCTGTACTTGTGACAGCCGCTCGCCGGTACGCTGCAGTCGCAAGCCAGAGGCCAGTTCGCATGTCAGCTGTACGGGTCTACCGCGCACTCGACCGGCGCGCATGGCGGGCGGCAGACGACCCAAAGCAGCCCGCGATCATTGTCGATAGCCGTCGCCCGACCAGATGTTCAGGCCCAGGACGCCCACCTTTGGCAGTTTGACAAGCTATCGGCTTTGAGCGGCTGCCAGGTCCTACTCAGACCGTCCCGCAAAGCGGCTCCACGATGCGGCAGCGGTCAGCTTCGTGCCGTTCTCGGCTTGATGAGCGGCGCCACCGCAGGGCTCGTTAACCATGATTGATTTAGTTTTTGATGTTTATACATTGCCAACATCACGCCTCTTTCAAGCATGGCCACCACACCCACCATTGCCGAGATCGCCCGCCTGGCGGGCGTGGGCACCGCCACGGTTGACCGCGTGCTCAACCAGCGCGCCGGGGTCAACGCCGAAACCGTCGAGCGGGTGTTGCAGGTGGTCGCCACACTCGGCGCGAAACCGCAACCCGGACGCCCACGCCGCGGCGAAAACCTTCGCTTTGCCTTCGTGCTGCCCGAGGAAGCATCGCCCTTCATCGGCTTGATCGACAGACAAATCGCGCAGTCGGCTGGCGCGTTCCGTCACCAGCACATCACCGAGGTCACCCATCGGCTGGACGCCCGCGACCCAGCGCGATTCGCCAACGAACTGGCGGCGTTGGGCGACCATGACGGCATTGCCGTGCTGGCACCGGACCTGCCCCCCATCAAGCTGGCGATCAATGAACTCGTCCGAGCCGGTGTCCACGTGGTGACGCTGTTCTCCGATGTCGCGGGCTCGATGCGCGAGACTTACATCGGCGCCGACAACCGGGCCGCAGGCCGAACAGCAGGCTTGCTGCTGGCGCGCATGGCGCGGCCGGGTGCGCGCGACACGCTTCTGCTGTCTTCGCAAGCCACCCGCCTGTCGGCAGAGATCGAGCGCCGGGTCGGCTTCGCGCAGGTGCTCGAAGAGCGATTTCCGCAGTTGCGCATGGTGCGCGTGCCCGACTTGCCGGCCGATGCGGACGGGGCTGAGAAGGCACTTGGCGAGTTCCTTGCGGGCGGTATCGACCTTGCTTGCGTGGCCGGCATCTACAACGTGGGCTCGGGCGGCGCCGGCGTGGCCAAGGCATTGGCCCAGCGGGGCCTGACGCCAGAGGTCGGCGCCATTGCCCATGACCTCACCGACGAGCACCGCACGCTGCTGACCGCCGGTGCGCTGTCCTACCTGCTGCACCAAGACATTCACTACTGCGTCCTGGCAGCGGCGCGCGTGTTGCGCGCCCAGTGCGAGAACGTGCGTGGCGCGCTCAACGTCGCGCAGCCCCGCTTCGAGATTCTGACCGCCGAAAACCTGGACTGAGCGGATGTCGGATGTGTGCCCAAGAGTCCATCTACACCAACGGAGACCGCATGAATCTGAATTACAAAACACTGGCGGGGCTGCAGGCCCTGGCCGCCGCCACCCTCTTGTCGCTGGGTAGCACCGCCGCTTACGCACAGGACAAGACCATCACGTTGTGCTGGGCAGCCTGGGATCCGGCGAATGCGCTGGTCGAACTGTCCAAGGACTTCACGGCCAAGAGTGGCGTGAAGATGAAGTTCGAGTTTGTGCCCTGGCCCAACTTTGCCGACCGCATGCTCAACGAGCTCAACTCCAAGGGCAAGCTGTGTGACCTGATCATTGGCGACAGCCAGTGGATCGGCGGGTCGGCCGAGAGCGGCCACTACGTCAAGCTCAACGACTTCTTTGCCAAGGAAGGCATCAAGATGTCGGACTTCGCACCGGCCACGGTGACCGGTTACGCCGAATGGCCGAAGAACACGCCCAATTACTGGGCCCTGCCGGCGATGGCCGACGCGGTGGGTTGGACCTATCGGCGCGACTGGTTCGCCAAGCCCGAACTGCAGGCCGAGTTCAAGAAGAAGCACAACCGCGATCTGGCCCCACCCAAGACCTGGACCGAATTCAGGCAGGTCTCCGAGTTCTTCCAGGGCCGCATGGTCGATGGCAAGAAGGTCTACGGCGCCTACCTCTTCACCGAGCGCGGCAGCGAAGGCATCACGATGGGCGTGACCAACGTGCTCTACCCGATGGGCTTCAAGTATCAGGATCCGAAGAAGCCGTATGCCATGGACGGATTCGTCAACTCGCCCGACGCGGTCAAGGCGCTGGAGTTCTACAAGGCCCTCTACAAGGGCAGCACGCCCCCGGGCCTGACCAACGCCTACATGGGTGAGGGCCTGGACGCCTTCAAGTCGGGCCAGGTGGCGATGATGATGAACTGGTTCGCCTTCTTCCCGGGCCTGAACAAGGACCCGAACGTGGGCGGCGCCAAGATCGGTTTCTTCACCAACCCGTCGGACAAGGGCAAGGGCGTGCAGCTCGGTGGCCAGGGCATCTCGGTGGTGTCTTACTCCAACAACAAGAACGAGGCGCTGCAATACATCAAATGGTTCGCCAATCCGGCCGTGCAGCAGAAGTGGCAAGACATAGGCGGCTCCTCGGCAGCCAAGGCCGTGCTGAACGCGCCGGGCTACCCGAAAAGCTCGCCCTTCGCCCAGGCCTTTCTCGATTCGATGGGCATGGTGGTGGACTTCTGGGCTGAGCCGTCCTATGCGCAGTTGATGCTGGCAATGCAGAAACGCACGCACGACTTCGTGGTCGCCGACAAAGGCACGGCCAAGGAAGCGCTGGACGCGCTGGTGGTTGACTGGAAGAAGGTCTTCAAGGACGACGGCAAGATGAAGTAAGGCGTTGTGCATGTCCCTGGGCCCGAGCGGCCCAGGACATGCCTCTCTCAGCGTCTTGATCGCCATCCCCATGAGCCTCAGTTCGAAACCCCTGGCCGCACGCTTGACCGAGCGTGCGCGCGGCCTGTCCGACCGCACCGTGGCTTGGCTGTTCATCGGCCCGACGATGCTGCTGCTGCTGGCGATCAACATCTTCCCGTTGATCTGGACGGTCAAGCTTTCGTTCACCAACTTCCGCGCCAACCGGCCCAACGCCGAGGTGCTGGGTGTCGGCCTGGACAACTACATCGCCGTGCTCACCGACCCCGACATCTGGGCCGCGATGCAGGCCACGGCGCACTTCTTGTTCTGGACCATCTTGCTGCAGGTGCTGATCGGCTTCGCGCTGGCCTGGTTGATCGACCGCAAGTTCCGCGGCCATGGCTTCTGGACCACGCTCATCCTGATCCCCATGATGCTATCGCCCGCTGTGGTGGGTAACTTCTGGGCCTTCTTGTATCAGCCGCAGATGGGGCTGTTCAATTACGCGGCCTCCTTCTTGACGGGTGTGGAGCCGTCATCGTTTTCGATGCTGGGCTCGGTAAAACTGGCGCCCTGGGCCATCGTCATCGTCGACACCTGGATGTGGACACCCTACGTCATGCTGATCTGCCTGGCCGGGCTGCGCTCGATTCCCGACTACATCTACGAAGCGGCCGAAGTGGACCGCGCATCGCCGTGGCGGCAGTTCTGGTCGATCACGCTGCCGATGGTGCTGCCCTTCGTGATGCTGGCGGTGCTGTTCCGCGGCATCGAGAACTTCAAGATGTTCGACATGGTGAACCTGCTGACCGCCGGCGGCCCGGGTTCGACCACCGAACTCGCGTCCATCACCCTCAAGCGCGAGGCGTTCGAGAAGTGGCGCACGGGTTACGCCTCGGCCTTTGCCGTCATCCTGTTTGTCGCGGTGTTCGGCCTGGCCAACATCTACGTCAAAGCCCTCAACCACGTGAAGCACCGCTGAGCACAGCATGAGATCCGGCATCAGTACAGCGCATTCCGTGGTCGAGCCCACCGCCGGGACCCGCGTGTTACGACCCGCGCTAATGTCGCCTCAGTGACTCCCCCTATTTGAGGTCGATCCGATCGAGTTGTCCCAAGGTTGGTTGGACGAAGCACGGGCCTGGAGGAAGTTGGGACGGTGGGTGTGCGCGGGCGCCTGGAATCGTGGTTGGCGTTGCGGCCAACGACGCGACGAACAACGCCGCCGACGTTTTGGCGTTGGCGGCGTTGGCGGCGTTGGGGGTGATGGTCGGCGGGTCAGAACGGCGGGTCGTCGAGTTCGAGATTGAGCTGCGACTCCAGGAGGTTGTCCCTGGACATGCTCTCGTAGAAGCGGCGGAGCTGGTCCCCGTAGCGGTCCTCGAACAGGTGCAGGGCGTGCTCGATGAAGAGGTAGATTTCTGCAGCCGCGTCGTCGCTGAGTCTGGGCAACGGGACGCCGGGATCGGCTGGCAGAGATTTGGCGGCGCGCTTCATTGCAGCTCCCCGATGGCCAGCTGCAAGATCTCG
>JBBSCX010000034.1:0-16265 GCA_038249905.1 Burkholderiales bacterium | reverse complement strand
GGCCACGGCGGCGCTTTTTCCTGACGCATTCGACGAATCCGAACTGGGACCCGTACCTATGGGCTGGCAGGTCATGCCCATTGGTACCGCTGCGAGTGTGTGGGCGGCGCAACTCCGGACACTAAGGACTCCAGCTTCTGGACCCCTGAGGAGCACGCCTGGACGACGCCGAAGGACCTCTCTGGCCTGCCAGCGCCGGTCCTGCTCCGTACCGAGCGGAAGCTCTCCAGCAAGGGTTTGGCGAAGATCGGCTCAGGCTTGCTTCCAAGGGGCACGCTGCTGCTGTCGTCGCGCGCACCAATCGGATACCTGGCGATCTCGCAGCTCCCAATGGCCATCAATCAAGGCTACATCGCCATGCCACCGGGCAGCAGGCTACCGCCGCTCTACATGCTGTTCTGGTGCCGACAGAACATGGACGGCATCAAGGCGCGGGCTAATGGATCGACGTTCATGGAGATCAGCAAGAAGGCGTTTCGACCGATCCCGGTTGCGGTACCGCCGAAAGCCGTTCTTCAGGTATTTGGGGCAATGGCAGGTGCACTTTTTGACCGCCTCGTGGAGGGCGAGCAGCAAGCCCAAACCCTCGCCACCCTCCGCGACACTCTGCTCCCCCGCCTGATCTCGGGCCAACTGCGCCTTCCCGAAGCCGAAGCCGAATCCCTGATCGCCTGACACCGCCGTCGACACCAGCCCCCGCTTGCAGCCGCCCCGTGCCAGCCTTACCATTGACTGAATCGTAAGGAGCCGCCATGTCCGAATCCACCATCACCGCCAAGGGCCAGACCACCGTGCCGCGAGAAGTGCGCGAGAAGCTCGGTGCCGGACCGGGCACCAGGCTGATGTGGCATGTGATGCCGGACGGCAGCCTGATCGTGCGGGCCAAGACGCGTTCGATCCTCGATATGGCGGGCAGCCTGAAGGCGCCAGACGGCAAACGGGTGTCCATCGCGGACATGAACGCCTGGCGCTGACGACCGGCTGGCCGCTTTGCCACCATGGCCGCGCTGGACACCAACGTGCTCTTGCGTCTGCTGATGCGCGACGACCCTGCACAGTTGGCGTCGGCCCAGCGTCTGGTCCAGGAACGGGTGGCGGCGGGCGAGACACTTTTCGTCTCGGTCACCGTGGCGCTGGAACTCGAATGGGTTCTTCGTTCGCGCTTCGAGCTTGACAAGGTGGCCGTGCTGAAACTGTTCTCGCAATTGCTTTCGACGCTGGAATTGCAGTTCGAGGCCGCGGCCACGATCGAGTGGGCGCTGAAACAATACAAGGCAGCCGCCACCGACTTTTCTGATTGCCTGCACGCCGCCATGGCCCTGCGGGCTGGCGAGCAGCCGCTGTGGACCTTCGACAGGGCCGCCGCCAAGGTCGATGGCGCGCAGTTGCTGGCATGACCGAAGACCAGCTGGAACAGGAATGCCTGGGCTGGCTGGCAGATGTGGGCTACGTGTTGCGTCACGCGAGAGCGTGCGGGCCAAGCTGCGGCTGACGGTCAAACGCATTCTGCGCAAGTACAAGTACCCGCCCGACCAGCAGGAGGCTGCGATCGAACTGGTGCTGCAGCAGGCGAAGGTGCTGAGCGACGCCTGGGTTCAGTCTGGGTCTGGCTCCACCCGACCGGCCCGGAAGCGGCCCGCCACCACAGTGAGCGCAGAACGGCAACCGCACGGCAACCGCACGGCAACAAACGCGACACGAGGGCCCACAAAGCCAAACGGGTTAGCCCCTTGAGAGAGCTAACCCGTTGATTCGTAATGGTCGGGGCGGCGGGATTCGAACTCGCGACCCCTTGCACCCCATGCAAGTGCGCTACCAGGCTGCGCTACGCCCCGACTGAGGCATGCAGTATAGCCTGCGAGAGAAGGCTGTCCTCGACGGCAGTGCCGCCCATCACAACATTGCCGACGGGCCAGGCGATGCACTCCTCATGCAGTCAGCAGTTCGCGAATGGACAGCAGTTCGGCACGCAGGATCGAGCGTTCAGTAATCTCGGCAGAGGGCCGCGCAGACGCGGGTCCAGCCAGGGCCTCATGGGTCTCTGAGCCCTCTCGTTTCTCTTCAGTCACCTCGGCGTCCTGGCGACGAAAAGCCAGAAGGGGCAGACCTACTACGACCTCCTCTGTCGCACCGGCGGCGTCCGCGTCCATGTCCGCTGCGGCGCCTTCCAGGTCGGCCCCCGCTTGCGCCAGGGCCGTCGACTGCCGTCCCGCCAGACCCGCATCGGCCAGGCGGTTGCGCGCCCCGCTGATGGTGAAGCCGTGCTCGTAAAGCAGCGCGCGGATGCGGCGGATCAGCAGCACCTCGTGGTGCTGGTAATAGCGCCGGTTGCCGCGTCGCTTCATGGGCTTGAGTTGCGTGAACTCTTGCTCCCAATAGCGCAGCACATAGGGCTTGACCTGGCACAACTCGCTCACCTCACCGATCGTGAAGTAGCGCTTGGCGGGAATGGCTGGCAGCGCGGTATCCACTCAGGCGTCCACGGAATTCCCCGCTTGAATCAACGGGTTCGGGCAAGGGCCTGAGACTCTACTCGAACTCCTCCGCAGGTGGTGCATCGCCTTGCACCACGGCCTTCAACTTGTGGCTGGCATGGAAGGTGACGACGTTGCGGGCCTTGATCGGGATGGCCTCGCCGGTGCGCGGGTTGCGTCCCGGGCGCGGCGCCTTGCGCCGGATGTGGAAGTTGCCGAAGCCCGAGAGCTTGACGTCATCGCCGCCAACCAGGCTGCCGTGCACGATCTCGAAGAAGGCCTCGACCATGTCCTTGGACTCGCGCTTGTTCAGCCCCAGGCGGTCGAACAGCAGCTCGGCCAATTCGGCCTTGGTCAGCGTCGGCGTCTCCAGCGTCGGCAGAAAGACGCGTTCGGCGGGGATTTCATCGAGTTCCATGCAGGGCTCTCCCGGGGTTCAGCTGCGCAGGCGAGCGCTGCAGGTGGCCGCGGCGCGGGCCACCGCGGCGGCGACGACGGCCTCGATGCGGTCTTCGGTCAGCGTGGCCTCGCGGTCCAGCAGTTCCAGGCGCACGGCCAGGCTGCGTTCACCGGCGGCCATGCCGGCCACCGCGACGGCGGGCAGGTAGACGTCGAACAGCGTCGCCGTCTGCACCAGGCCCGCCGGGTCGGCGCGCAGTGCACCCACCAGGCTGTCGTGGCTGACACGCTCACCGACGACCAGGGCCAAGTCGCGCTGCACCGGCTGCTGTCGCGGCAGGGGTCGGAACTCGGGCACCGGCCGGGCCAGCACGGCCGGCAGGTCCAGCTCGAACAACACCGGCGCGCGGCCCTGGAAGGCGGGGATGTCGTAGGCCTGGCGCCAACGCGGGTGCAGCTCACCGACATGGCCGATGACGACGCCGTCCAGCATCACCGCAGCCGATCGGCCGGGGTGCAGCGCAGGATGCACGGCGGCCTCGAAGCGCGGCACCAGCGGCGCCAGCAACTGCTCGATATCGCCCTTCGCGTCGTAGAAGTCGACCGCGCGTTCGCGCTCGCCCCACTGCAGCGCATCCGCCCCGCCCCAGGCCAGACCGGCCAGTCGCAATGGCTGGCGCAAACCGGCCACCGCCAGCGGGCCGTCGGCCGCGGCCTCGTCGCGCATGAACACGCGGCCGATCTCGAACACGCGCACCCGCGGCGCCTTGCGCGAAAGATTCGTTCGCAGCACTTCGAGCAGGCTGCCCATCAGGCTGGAACGCATCACCGCCAGCGGCGCGGCAATGGGGTTCAACACCTCGATCGGCTGCGCGTTGCCGGCCAGTTCGTGTTCCCAGCGGGTGGGCACGAAGCTGTAGCTGATGGTCTCCTGCCAGCCCTGCGCCGCCAGCACGCGGCGCAGGCTGTGGGCGCTGCGCTGGCCCTCGCGCCGCACATGCGCGACGACAGGCGCCAGCGGCGGCGTGGTCGGCAATTTGTCGTAGCCGATGACGCGCACCACCTCTTCGATCAGGTCTTCTTCGATCTTCAGGTCGAAGCGCCAGCTCGGCGGGGTCACGGTCAGCGTGCCCTCGGTCTCGGTGAACTGCAGGCCCAGGCGACTGAAGACGTCGGCGCATTGCGCCTGCGTCACAGGCATGCCGATGACACGGGCCGCACGGGCCACGCGCACGCTCACAGGCGTGGCCTGTGGCAGGCCCAGCACGTGGTCGTCGATGGGGCCGACAAGGGTCTGGTCCGTGCCGCAGATGTCGACGATCAATTGCGTGATGCGCTGGATTTGCGGCACCGTACCTTGTGGATCGACACCGCGCTCGAAGCGATGGCCGGCGTCGGTACTGAAGTTGTAGCGGCGTGACCGGCCCTGCACAGCCAGCGGCCACCAGAACGCGGCTTCGACATAGACGCTGCGCGTGTCGTCGCCGACCGCGGTGGCGTCGCCGCCCATGATGCCGGCCAGGCTCTCGACCTGCTGCGCATCGGCGATCACGCCCACCTTGTCGTCGACTTCGACGGTATTGCCGTTCAGCAGCTTCAGCGTTTCGCCGGCCTGCCCCCAGCGCACGACCAGACCGCCGTGGAGCTTGTCCAGGTCGAAGATGTGTGTGGGTTGGCCGCACTCGAACATGACGTAGTTCGAGATGTCCACCAGCGCCGAAACGGGGCGCTGCCCGCAGCGGGCCAGGCGTTCGACCATCCAGGCGGGGGTCTTCGCCCGCGTGTCCAGCCCGCGCAGGACGCGGCCCGAGAATCGTCCGCACAAGTCGGCCGCCAGCACCTGCACCGGCAGGCGCTCGTCGGTGCCAGGCCGCACGGGCGCGATGGCCGGCGCCCGCAGCGGCGCGCCGGTCAGCGCCGCAACTTCACGCGCGACACCGAAGACGCTCAGGCCATGCGCCAGATTGGGCGTCAGCTTGAGCGTGAAGACGGTGTCGTCCAATTGCAGGTGGTCGCGGATCGACTGGCCGAGCTTGGCATCGGCAGCGAGTTCGAGCAGCCCGCCATGTTCGTCGGCGATCTGCAATTCCTTGGCCGAGCACAACATGCCGCGGCTTTCGACGCCCCGCAATTTGCCCACGCCGATGACGAAGGGCTTGCCGTCCTTGCTGTCCTTGCTATCGGCAGCAGCCGGCAGCGCGGCACCCACCATCGCCAGCGGCGCCTTCAGGCCGACGCGGGCATTGGGCGCGCCGCAGACGATCTGCAGCGGCTCGCCGCTGCCGACATCGACCTGGCACACGCGCAGGCGGTCGGCCTGCGGGTGCGGCTCGGCACTGAGGATCTGCGCCACGACGACGCCGGAAAACGGCGGCGCCACCGGGCGCAGGTCTTCGACCTCCATGCCGGACATGGTCAGCAGGTCGGCCAGTTGCTGCGTGTTGAGGGGCGGATTGCAGAACTCGCGCAACCACGACTCGGGGAATTGCATCGCGTCTCTCGCTGATCGGTAAAGGGCGGGCTGGCGGGCGGGCTGGCGGGCGGAAGGGCGGGACGATCGGGGCCGGCGCGGTCAGTTGAACTGCGACAGGAAGCGCAGGTCGCCGTCGAACATCAGCCGCAGGTCGTCGATGCCATAGCGCAGCATCGCAAAGCGGTCGGCACCGATGCCGAAGGCGAAGCCGATCAGCGCCTCGGGGTCGAGCCCGAAGTTGCGCACCACGTTCGGATGCACCTGCCCGGAGCCGGCCACCTCCAGCCACTTGCCGGCCAGCGGGCCGCTGCCGAAGCGGATGTCGATCTCGGCGCTCGGCTCGGTGAAGGGGAAGAAGCTGGGACGGAAGCGCACGTCGAAGTCCTCGGTCTCGAAGAACTCGCGCACCAGGGCCGAGAACACCACCTTCAGGTCCTTGAAGCTGATGTTCTCGCCCAGCCACAGACCTTCGATCTGGTGAAACATCGGCGTGTGCGTGGCGTCGCTGTCGACGCGGTACACACGGCCCGGCGCAATCACGCGCAACTCGGGCATGGCGCCGCCCGCGGCCACCGTGGCGGCGTGCCGGGCCGCATGCGCGCGGGCGTAGCGCACCTGCATCGGGCTGGTGTGCGGGCGCAGGTTCAGCCAGCGGCCTTCGGCGTCCTGCAATTTGACGTAGAAAGTGTCTTGCATCGAACGCGCCGGGTGGTTCTCGGGGTTGTTCAGCGCCGTGAAACTCATCCAGTCGGTCTCGATCTCGGGGCCTTCGGCGACGTCGAAGCCCATGCTGGCAAAGATCGCCTCGATGCGTTCGATGGTGCGGCTGACCGGGTGCAGCCCACCCGTGCCGCGTTGACGGCCGGGCAAGGTGACGTCCAGGGCTTCGGCCTGCAATTGCGCCAGCAGTTCGGCCTCGGCCAGCGCGGCGCGGCGCTGATCCAGTGCGGCCTCCACCTGCTGCTTGGCGCGGTTGATCTCGGCACCACGGGCCTTCTTCTCGTCGGGCCGCAGGGCGCCCAGGCCCTTCATCAACTCGGTGATGAGGCCGGCCCGGCCCAGATAGCGCGCCTTGGCGTTCTCGAGTTCGGCCGCGGTCGGCGCGGCGGCGAAGTCGGCCGTGGCCGAGGACACCAGAGAGTCCAGATCGTTCATCGCTTGCGCTGGAAAAAAAGAAAAAGGCCGCCCCGAGGTGACGGCCTTGAAATGCTCGACGCGCAGCCCGGCGAACCGGACCGCGGGAAATCAAGCCAGCTGGGCCTTCACCTTGTCGACGATGCTCTTGAAGGCCGCCGGGTCGTGGATGGCCATGTCCGACAGCACCTTGCGGTCGATGTCGATCTGCGCCTTCTTCAGGCCGGCCATGAATTTGCTGTAGGTGACGCCCTGCTCGCGGCTCGCGGCGTTGATGCGCGCAATCCAGAGCTGACGAAACACCCGCTTGCGCGTACGGCGGTCGCGGTAGGCGTATTGCCCGGCCTTCATCACCGCCTGTTTGGCGATGCGATAGACGTTTTTGCGGCGGCCGCGATAGCCCTTGGCGAGGGCGAGGATCTTCTTGTGGCGGGCGTGTGCGGTGACACCACGTTTGACGCGAGGCATGTGCTTTCTCCTGTTGCGTTACGTGAGGGTCACAGACCGGCAAAAGGCAACATCTGAGCCATGTGGCCCATGTTGCTCTCGTGCACGTTCACGACGCCGCGCAGCGCGCGCTTGCGGCTGGTGCTCTTCTTCGTGAGGATGTGGCGCTTGAAGGCCTGACCGCGCTTGACGGTGCCCCCTGGACGCACGCGGAAACGCTTCTTCGCGCCGCTCTTGGTCTTCATCTTGGGCATGTGAATGCTCCTTCTTCATTTGCTGCTGCAGGCGACCCCGGAACAGCCCGGGGTGCTTGTCGGCCTGCAGCCGCTTCTTGGAAGGCGCGCCCTGCGGCAGCGCCTTCTTCTTCCACCGCCCGGTTGCATGCATCCGGGCGGCAAACCCTCAAGCCTTACTTCCGCCTTACTTCCGCTTTGGCGCCAGCACCATGATCATCTGGCGCCCTTCCAGCTTGGGCATGTGTTCGACCATCGCCACGTCGGACAACTCGTCGCGTATGCGTTCGAGCATGCGCATGCCGATGTCCTGGTGGGTGATCTCGCGACCCCGGTAGCGCAGCGTGACCTTGCCCTTGTCGCCGTCCTCGGCAATGAAGCGGCGCAGGTTGCGCATCTTGATCGCGTAGTCGCCGTCGTCCGTGCCCGGACGGAACTTGACTTCCTTGATCTCGATGACCTTCTGCTTGCTCTTGGCCTCGGCCGCCTTCTTCTGTTCCTGGTACTTGAACTTGCCGTAGTCCATCAACCGGCACACCGGGGGATCTGCCGTGGCCGCGATCTCGACCAGATCGACGTCCAGCTCCCCCGCCATGCGCAATGCGTCCAGCGTGCTGACGACGCCCAGCGGTTCGTTCTCGACCCCGTTCAAGCGCACCTGAGGCGCCATGATTTCCCGGTTCAACCTGTGCTTGCGCTCCGCGTTCGGAGTGCGGCGGTCCATGAAGGTAGCGATGGTTCCAGCTCCTGTGGCAGCCCGAAGGCACATCGGGCCACGATCTCTAAAACGAAGGCGCGGCTGAGCTTGGCCTCAGACCTTGGAGGCGATGTCGCTGGCGATCTTCTGGAGGAAGTCTGCCACCGGCATCACGCCGAGATCCTGGTTGCCCCGGGCGCGCACGGCGACGGTCCCACTGGCCTTCTCCTTGTCGCCGACGACGAGGATGAACGGGACCTTCTGCATCGAATGCTCTCTGATTTTATAGGTGATTTTGTGGCTGCGCAGGTCTACCGAGGTCCTGACGCCTTGTTTCTGCAAAGATTTGGCCACCTCGGCCACGTATTCGGCCTGCGCGTCGGTGATTCCGGCCACCACCACCTGCACCGGGGCCAGCCAGGCCGGCAGTGCGCCGGCATGCTGCTCGATCAGGATGCCGATGAAGCGCTCCAGGCTGCCGACGATGGCCCGGTGCAGCATCACCGGGTGCTTGCGCTCGCCGGATTCGGCCACATAGACGGCGTCCAGGCGCTCGGCCATCGAGAAGTCCACCTGCATGGTGCCGCATTGCCATTGCCGGCCGATGGCGTCCTTCAGCGTGTACTCGATCTTGGGGCCGTAGAAGGCGCCGTCGCCGGGCGAGACCTCGAAGTCGCAGCCGCTGGCGCGCAGGCTTTCCATCAGCGCGCTCTCGGCCCGGTCCCAGCTGGCGTCGCTGCCGATGCGCGCCGCCGGCCTTGTGGCCACCTTGTAGATGATGTTGCTGAAGCCGAAGTCGGCGTAGACCCGCTGCAGCAGTGCCGTATAGGCCACGCACTCTTCCAGGATGTGCTCTTCGGTGCAGAAGATGTGGCCATCGTCCTGCGTGAAGCCGCGCACGCGCATGATGCCGTGCAGCCCGCCCGTGGGTTCGTTGCGGTGGCACTGACCGAACTCGCCGTAGCGCAGCGGCAGGTCGCGGTAGCTCTTGATGCCCTGCTTGAAGATCAGGATGTGGCCCGGGCAGTTCATCGGCTTGATCGCGTAGTCGCGCTTCTCCGACTCCGTGACGAACATGTTGTCGCGGTACTTTTCCCAGTGGCCCGTCTTCTCCCACAGCGTGCGGTCCAGGATCTGCGGGCCCTTGACCTCCTGATAGCCGTTGTCGCGGTAGATGCGGCGCATGTACTGCTCCACCTCTTGCCACAGCGTCCAGCCCTTGGGGTGCCAGAACACCGTGCCCGGGCTGTGCTCGTCGATGTGGAACAAGTCGAGCTCGCGCCCCAGGCGGCGGTGGTCGCGCTTCTCGGCTTCTTCCAGCATCGTCAGGTACTGCTGCAAGTCGTCCTTGCTTGCCCAGGCCGTGCCGTAGATGCGCTGCAACTGCTCGTTGGCTTGGTCGCCGCGCCAGTAGGCGCCGGCCACCTTCATCAGCTTGAAGTGCTTCAGCCGCCCCGTGCTGGGCACGTGCGGGCCGCGGCACAGGTCTTCGAAGCTGCCTTCACGGTACAGGCTGACATCCTCGCCGGCGGGGATGCTGCCGATGATCTCGGCCTTGTAGTGCTCGCCCTGGGCCTTGAAATGGGCCACGGCCTCGTCGCGCGGCAGCACACGACGGACGACCGGCTCGTTCCTGGCCGCAAGTTCGCCCATCTTCTTCTCAAGCGCCAGCAGGTCCTCGGGCGTGAAGGGGCGCTTGTAGGCGAAGTCGTAATAGAAGCCGTTCTCGATCACCGGGCCGATCGTCACCTGGGCTTCTGGGAACAGTTCCTTCACCGCATGGGCCAGCAGGTGGGCCGTGCTGTGGCGGATGACTTCCAGGCCGTCGGCGTCCTTGTCGGTGACGATGGCGAGTGCCGCGTCATGCTCGATGCAAAAGCTGGTGTCCACCATCTGGCCGTCGACCTTGCCGGCCAGCGCGGCCTTGGCCAGGCCGGGGCCGATGGACGCGGCCACCTCGGCCACCGAGACGGGGTGCGGGAAGTCCCGGCGCGAGGCGTCGGGCAGCGTGATCGTGATCATGGAAGGAGGCTCCAGAAAACAGCAAAGCGCGGTGGGTGCCGCGCTTTGACTGGGGAAAGGGGTGGGCGTGACGGCGCGGACGGTCAGCTTCCGAAGAAGGTGGCAGTGATGAACGGGGTAGTCCGCGGTGTCATAACCAGGTGCCTTTCTTGGGCTCTTGTGGCGTGCAGGGTGGGGCCGAAGGATAGTGAGTTTAGCGCGCCGCCCGCTGTCAGGGCCGCCTTCAAACCAGCGGCAATGCATGCACGGGCCGGCCGGCTGCGACATCGTTCACCAGGGCGGCGAACTCATCGGCCAGGCGCTGGCTCTCGGCCAGCGCACGGCGCCAGACGCGCTGGCGTCCGGCCTCGTCCTCGCCCCAGGCCTTGAAGTCGCCGCGGTCGGGCAGCTTGCCGCCGGGCAGGCGCCGCACCCAGTCGGGGTCGGGCGACAGCAGCACCAGGTTGTCGAGGAAGGCGCTGGGCCGGTGGCGGCGCTTGAAGGCCTTGTCCAGCCAGCCGGGCACGACGCGGTCGATGAAGTGCGGGTACAGCACCAGGCCGCCCGCGCGGGTTTCGCTTGTATTGCCTGCATCGCGTGCAGCGCCTGCAGCGCCTTCAGCGCCTGCAGCGCCCACATCGCGCGGGGCCGCGTGCTCGGCCATAGAGGCGTAGTTCAGGTGCAGGTGGTAGTCGGTGATGCCGCCGTCCCAGTAGGTGCCGGCTGGCCCGCCGGGCACGTCCTGCACGGCTTGCAGCGCAAACGGGATGGCGCAGCTGGCCTGCACGGCGGCAGCCAGGTTGTCGGGGCGCAGCGGCGCCACATGGCTGCGGTAGTCGGCCAGCGAGAAGGGCAGCGTGTCGCGCGGGTCGCTGAAAACCACACGCTCCATCCATCCGCCCAGTGCCGAGCGGCTCAGTGCATTGGCCGCAAAGGCGCCCGCCCAGCCCAGCGGCATCGCCCAGGGCGCCGGCCGGTGCAGTAGGCGCCGACCGCGGCTGGTCAGCACATGCAGGCGCAGCCGCGGATGGGCCAGGATCTGCGGCGCAATGCTGCCCAGGCGATCTTGCAAGGTGCGGCCAAAGACCGCGCTGATGGCCTCGGCGGTGGGCATGCGGCCGGGGGCGTGCGGATAAGTCTGGGTGATGTAGTCCTCGGCCAGTTGGGTCAGGGCCGCGTCGGCATCGGGCGCGCAGGCCGCAGCCATGCGCCAGGCGCCGATGGACGCGCCCAGCAGGTGCACCGGCGGCGATGTCGCTTCTGCCCGCGGCAGCCAGTCGGCAAACAGGAAGCGGTCCAGCGGCAGCAGCACCAGGCCCTTGGGGCCGCCGGCCGCCGCCGGCACCACGCGCACGTGCTGCGGCTGCAGGCCGCGATCGCGCAACTGCTGCAGCGCGCGCGGGCCGGCGTGCACCCGCAAGGCCGGGCCGTGACGCACCTGCACGGCGGGCGCAACGGGGCCCGGCTTGGCTGCGGCTGCGGCTGCGGCTGCGGCCGCGGCCGCGGTAGAGGCGGCAGGCGACGGTGCAGGTGCAGGTGCGGATGCGGATGCGGGCGCGGGCGCAGCTCTGGACGCCATGGCCTTCAAAACCGGTACTGCACATTGGCCGTGACCTGACGCACGCCGCTGCGCCGCGTGGCACTGCGCGCAGCGCTGCCGTCGAGGTCGTCCACCTCGTTGCGGGCCAATGTGTCGCGGGCCAGCAGGTTGACGCCGGCCAGGCGCAGCTGCCACTGCTTGTCGATGCGCCAGGCCACGAAGGCGTCGAGCCGCTGCGCCGATCCGCGCCAGACACGCTGGCGGTCGGTCTGACGGGTCGCGAATGCGGGCGCCAGCACCAGACTGGCGCCGAAGCTGACCGCGCCCTCGTGCAATTTGTGGTCGAAGCCCAGCGTCGCGCCCCAGGGCGCCTGGCCGTCGAGGCGGCCGTCGGGGTCGTCGATCTGTTCCACCGCCGACCGGTACAGCGACAGCGCCGCGCGCAACGACAGCGCCGACCTGGCGTCGAACCAGCGCGGCAACAGTTCACCCGCGCGGCCCTTCAGTTCCAGCTCCAGCCCGCTGCTGCGGGCGCGGCCGAAGTTGGCCGGGCGCGAGACCCAGCGTGGCACGCTGGCCTCGGCCACCGTTTCGAGCGCGATGCGGCGTCGGATCAGGTTGTCGATGCGGCGGTGAAAGACGCCGACGCTGAGCACGCCACCGCCGCCCAGGTGCTGTTCCAGCGCCAGATCGAAACCGATGGACCGCTCGGACCGCAACTGCGGGTTGCCGGCGCTGTCGGCCGCCACTGGCGTATTGGGCCGGTCGCGGTCGTAGCTGCCGTTGAGGCTGTAGCGCGGCATCAGCAGCCCCGGTTCGGGCACGCGCACGCTGCGTGCGAGGCTGGCGCGCAGCAGCCGCTTGCCCTGGGTGTCGAGGGCATGGCGCAACAGCAGCACCGGCGACCACGTGGTGCTGCGCTGCGCCGCCTGCACGCCGGGGCCGGCGGTGTCGGTCTGCAGGTGTTCGGCGCGCAGACCCAATTGCAGGCTGCTGCGTTCACGCCAGTCCCAGTCGTCCTGCACGAAGAACACGGCGCGCCCGATCTCGGCATCGAAGGCCGACCCCAGCGTGCCGTCCAGGCGTTCGATGCCGCCCTCGAACAGGCGGCGCAGTTCGCGGCGCTGGCGCTGCTCCAGGTCCACCCCCAGGCTCAGCGCGTGGGCTGCAGGCAGCGGCAGGCGCGCCCGCGCTCCCAGGCTGTGGCGGCTGTCGCGGTCGCTGGCCAGACTGTCGCGGTGGCGGAACAGGCTGCCATCGGCACGCCGCGCGTCACCGCGGCCGGTGGACTGCGACAGGCTGGTCTGGGCCCCGGCCTTCAGCTCGAAGCGGGTGCCGTCTTCCTGCCGCCGCACCCATTGCAGCTGCGTGCGCGCCAGGCGCCAGTCGCCCTCGGACGCCGAGTCGTCGCGCACGCTGTCCAGCGGCGGGCCGCTCAGCAGCAGCGTGTCGCGCGTGCTGCGGGTGTCCGAGGCATTGCCTTGCACGAAAGCCTGCCACTGCAGCGTGTGGCCATCGGCCGGGCGCCATTCCAGCCGCGGCGAGAAGTTCAGGCCGCGGCCCCGCCAGCGGTCCGCACCGCGCTGTAACTGCTCACGCGCTTCTCCGGTCGCCGTGCGGTTGCTGCGCTCGGTCCGCGTGTCGGCGCCGTTGGCCCAGGTGTAGACGGTCAGCGGCAGATGGAAGGCCAGCGCCGATGCCCCTTCGCCCACGCGGTCGCCCCAGGCCAGCGAGGCACTGCCCTGCGGTGCCAGCTTGCGGTAGCCGAGGGAAACACGGGCCTCGCGCTGGCGCACACGCGGCGGCGTGCGCAGGATGACGTTGATGGTGCCGGCGACACCGCCGAATTCGGCACTCGGGCCCTTGATGACCTCGATGCGCTCGATGTCGGCCGGCGCCAGCGTGTCCAGCGAAAAGCCCGGCGGCGCCGGCTCGCCGTTGATCAGGATCAGCGTGTAGCCCTCGCCCAGACCGCGCATCCGCGGTGTGTCTCCGTCGACCGTGATGCCGGGCAGGCGCTGCAGCACATCGAGCAGGCTGATGTCGCCATGCTGGTCGAGTTCGTCGCGGCCGACCACGGTCATCGCCGCGGTGGACATCCGGCGCGGATCAACGTTGCGGCCCTCGACGACGATGCGCTGGGGGGCAGCGGGCGCAGCGGCGGCGGCAGGGGTGGGAGTCGGGGTGGAAGCGGAGTTGGAAGCGGGGGCAGCGCCAGCGCTGGGGGCTGAAGCCGCGGCCGCAGGTGGCGGCGGCGGCGGCGGGGCGGGCACTGAGGTCTGCGCCTGCAGCAGCGGCGATGCCACCACACCGGCCAGCGCCAGCACGCGCCGTGCTGCGAACACCCGACGCGCCACGGCCCCCGCCGCCGCCACCTCTCGCATCAGCGCCGGCCTTGCAGCTTCGCGAAGGCTGCGGCCATGGCGCTGGCGCCAGCGGGTTCGGCGGTGGCCGCGCCGCGCGGCTTTTCGCCGCGCGCGGCCGGGCGGAAGCTGTTGTCGCCGCGTTCCCGCGCACCGGGCCCGCCGGCGGGCGCGATGGGCGCAACGGGCGCGTCCAGCTTCATCGTCAGCGCGATGCGCTTGCGCGCCAGATCCACCTCGACCACCCTGACCTTCACCACCTGCCCGGTGCGCACCACCTCGCGTGCGTCGCTGACGAACTTGTTCGCCAGCTGGCTGACATGCACCAGCCCGTCCTGGTGCACCCCCAGGTCGACGAAAGCGCCGAACTGCGCCACGTTGCTGACCGTGCCCTCCAACACCATGCCGGGCTGCAGGTCCTTGATGTCGGCCACGTCGTCGTTGAAGCGCGCCACCTTGAAGTCGGGGCGCGGGTCGCGGCCGGGCTTCTCCAGCTCGGCCAGGATGTCCTTGACGGTGATGACGCCGAAACGTCCCTCGCCCTGTTCATCGGCGAGCTCATTCGCAAGTTCACGTGCGATCAATTCGGGCTTCAGCGCGCGCAGCACCTCGGCGCGACCCATCAACTCGGGCACGCTGCGGCCGGTGGTGGCCAGCAGCTTCTGCACCACGGGGTAGGTCTCGGGGTGCACGCCCGTCATGTCCAGCGGGTCGTCGCCATCGCGGATGCGCAAGAAACCGGCCGCCTGCTCGAAGGTCTTGGGGCCCAGCCCCGCCACATCCAGCAGTTGACGCCGACTGCGGAAGGCGCCGTGCGCATCGCGCCAGCGCACGATGCTGGCGGCCACGGTGGCGCTCAGGCCCGAGACCCGCGACAGCAGCGGCGCGCTGGCCGTGTTCAGGTCCACGCCGACCTTGTTCACGCAGTCCTCCACCACCGCGTCCAGGCTGCGCGCCAGACCGCTCTGGTTGACGTCGTGCTGGTACTGGCCCACGCCGATGCTCTTGGGGTCGATCTTCACCAGTTCGGCCAGCGGGTCCTGCAGCCGCCGCGCAATGCTGACCGCACCGCGCAGGCTGACGTCCAGGTCGGGCAGTTCCTTGCTGGCAAATTCGCTGGCGCTGTAGATCGACGCGCCCGACTCGCTGACCACCACCTTTTCCAGCCGCAGGATCGGAGGCCCCCAGGCCGGGCTGGGGCCCGGCAGCCCCCCGGGGGGGATCGGGTCGACCGGTGAAGCCGGATCGACCCGAGGCGCCAGCTTGGCAATGCGCGCCATCAGGTCGCCGGCCAGCTTGTCGGTCTCGCGGCTGGCAGTGCCGTTGCCGATGGCGATCAGGTTGATGCCGTGCGCGGCCACCAGCCGGCCCAGTGTGTGCAACGAGCCTTCCCAGTCGCAGCGCGGCTCGTGCGGATAGACGGTGGACGTGTCCAGCACCTTGCCGGTGTCGCTGACCACGGCCACCTTGACGCCGGTGCGGATGCCGGGGTCCAGGCCCATCACCACGCGCTTGCCGGCGGGTGCGGCCAGCAGCAGGTCGCGCAGGTTGTCGGCGAAGACCTTGATGGCCACGGCCTCGGCCTGTTCGCGCAGGCGGGCGAAGAGGTCGCGCTCCAGGCTCAGGCTGAGCTTGACCTTCCAGGTCCATGCCACCGTCTTGCGCATCAGCTCGTCGCCGGCCCGCTGGCCGTGCCGCCAGCCCAGGTGCGTGGCGATGCGGCCCTCGCCCAGGCCGGGCTGGCCCGGCATGACTTCTTCGTCCAGCAACAGTTTGGCGTCCAGACATTCCAGGCTGCGGCCGCGGAACACGGCCAGCGCACGGTGGCTGGGCACACGGTGGATGGGCTCGGCGTAGTCGAAGTAGTCGCGGAACTTGGCGGCGTCGGGATGGGTGCCGTCCTTGCCGTCCACCAGCTTGCTCTGCAGCAGGCCTTCGCCCCACAGCCATTCGCGCAGCGTGCCCACCAGCGCCGCGTCCTCGGCCCAGCGTTCGCTGAGCAGGTCGCGCACGCCGTCCAGCACGGCGGCGGCGTCGGCGAAGCCAAGCTCGGCATTGACGAAGGCGGCGGCCTTGGTCAGCGGGGTCAGCCGGGGGTCGGCAAACAATTTGTCGGCCAGCGGCTCCAGCCCGGCCTCGCGGGCAATCATGCCCTTGGTGCGGCGCTTGGGCTTGTAGGGCAGGTAGATGTCTTCCAGCTCTTGTTTGCTGGGTGCGGCCAGCACGGCGGCGCGCAATGCAGGTGTCAATTTGCCTTGGTCTTCGATGCTCTTCAGCACCGTGGCGCGGCGGTCTTCCAGCTCGCGCAGGTAGGTCAGGCGGGCTTCCAGCTCGCGCAGCTGGATGTCGTCGAGGTTGTCGGTGGCTTCCTTGCGGTAGCGGGCAATGAAGGGCACGGTGGCGCCGCCGTCCAGCAGGTCGACGGCGGCCTTGACTTGCGCCGGCCGAACCTTCAGTTCGGCGGCGATCTGCAGGGCAATGGGATCCAAGGCAGGGGCGCGGCG
>JBBSCX010000033.1:0-16393 GCA_038249905.1 Burkholderiales bacterium | reverse complement strand
TCACCGTGCTGCACGACCTGACATTGGCACTGGCGGCTGACCGGGTGCTGGTGCTGGCTGGCGGCCGTGTCAGCGCCGAGGCCCCGCCGGCCGACCCGGCATTGCGGCGCGCCCTGTGCGAGGTCTTCGACCACGCGCTGCAGATCGTCGCCGTGCCCGGCGATGATGCCGCCGCGCCGCGCTGGGTGGCGCTGCCGGCGCTGGACGCGGTCCAGACCCCGGCACCGATCCGGCGCTGAATCGGACGCTGAGCCAGGCACCGATCGAGCCCTGGCCCCCGCGCGCCACACGCCCTGCGCCGCAACTCTCCATCCACACACCCACCCGCCATGTCCACCACCGGCCCGCAACGCATCGTCTGCCTGACCGAAGAGACCACCGAGTGGCTGTACCTGCTGGGCGAAGAACATCGCATCGTCGGCATCAGCGGCTACACCGTGCGGCCGCGCCGCGCACGGACCGAGAAGCCGCGGGTCAGCGCCTTCCTCGACGGCAAGATCGACAAGATCGTGGCCCTGCAGCCCGACCTGGTGATCGGCTTCTCGGACATGCAGGCGGCGCTGGCCGACAAGCTGATCCGTGCCGGGCTCAACGTGCTGATCACGAACCAGCGCAGCCTGGCCGAAATCTTTGCCACGCTGCGGCTGGTGGCCGGTCTGGTGGGCGCGAGCGACCGCGCCGAGGCCTGGATCGCCGCCTGCCAGCATCGACACGCGCAGATCGCCGCCGCCACCGCGGCCTGGCCGCGCCGGCCGCGGGTGTACTTCGAGGAATGGGACGTGCCGATGATCAGCGCCATCCGGTGGGTCAGCGAACTGGTCGCGCTGGCCGGTGGCGACGATGTGTTCGCTGAACTGGGCCTTCAGAGCATGGGCCGCGACCGGGTCATTGCCGACCCGCTGGAACCTGTGCGGCGCGCGCCCGACCTCATCGTCGGGTCGTGGTGCGGCAAGAAGTTCAGGCCCGAACTTGTCGCCGCACGACCCGGCTGGGCCGATGTGCCCGCCGTGCGTGAGGGCCGCCTGCACGAGATCAAGAGCTGCGACATCCTGCAGCCCGGCCCGGCGGCGCTGGGCGACGGGCTGGAGCAGTTGCATCGCTTGTGTGCCGATTGGGTCAGGGCAGGGGCTGGGGCTGGGGCGGGCGCTGGGGCGGGCGCTGGGGCACCGGCGGGGCCGCAGGCGAACGCTCACGGCGTTGCCGTGAACGCGGGAATGGCGCCATGACTGATGGCTTCCTGTTGCCCCGCATCGTGCCGTTGCAAGGCCCCGCGCATGCCGCGCTGTCGGCGGGTGTGCAGCGGCGTCTGGACCACCTGACCAAGCCGCGCGGGGCGCTGGGCCGGCTGGAGACGCTGGCGCTGCAGGTGGCCACGGTGCTGGGGAGTGACCGGCCGCAGTGGCGCGTGCCCCAGTTGGTGGTGTGCGCGGCCGACCACGGCCTGGCAGCACAGGGCGTGTCGGCCTACCCGCAGGCCGTGACGGCGCAGATGGTGGCCAACATGCTGGCCGGCGGCGCGGCGGTGTCGGTGCTGGCGCGCCAGCATGGTCTGGCGTTGACGGTGGTGGACTGCGGCGTGGCCTCGCAGTTGGAACCCGCACCTGCAGCTGCCGTTGCATCTGCATCTGTACCTGTACCTGGACTTGCACACGGGCACGGGCATGGGCACGGGCGCGAGCCGACGCTGTATGTCGCCAAGACCGTGCTCGGCACGGCCGACAGCAGTGCCGGCCCGGCAATGAGCGAAGTCCAGTGCGAGTCCGCCCTGGCCGCAGGCGCGGCATTGCTGCAGCAGCTGCCGGGCAACGTCGTGTTGCTGGGCGAAATGGGCATCGGCAACACCTCGGCCGCGGCCCTGCTGATGTGCCGCCTGACGGGGCTGCCGCTGGCCGACTGCGTGGGCCGCGGCACCGGTCTGGACGACGCCGCGCTGGCCCACAAGCAGGCCGTGCTGGCGCGCGTGCTGCAGCGCCATGCCGCGGTGCAGGGCCCGCGCGCGCTGCTGGCGGCACTGGGCGGGGCCGAGATCGCCACCCTCGCCGGGCTGGTGCTGCAGGCCGCGGCCGAGCGCCGCGTGGTGGTCGTCGATGGTTTCATTACCACCGCTGCAGTGGCCGTGGCCGCCGCGATGGCGGCCGAGGCCTCGCCCCAGGGGGCGGCCGCGCTGCTGCAGCGCTGCGTGTTTGCACATGCCTCGGCCGAATCGGGCCACGCGCGCTGGCTGGCCGTTTTGGGCGTGCAGCCGCTGCTGGACCTGGGCCTGCGCCTGGGCGAGGGCAGTGGTGCGGCGCTGGCCTGGCCGCTGCTGGTGTCCGCGCTGGCGCTGCTGGACGGCATGGCCAGCTTTGACAGCGCCGGGGTGTCGGGGCCGAGCGGGGCGCGTGTGCAGTGCGGCGACCACGGCATCTGCGACGGTAGCGACATCAGCGGCGCCCACGACGCCAGCGATGCCAGCGACGTGAACCACGCCAGCGACGCCGTCGGCGCGCGCTGAACGCCCCTGGCCCGCCCGCGATGCGCCACGAACTCCGCCTGTTCCTGATCGCGCTGCAGTTCCTGACTCGGGTGCCGGTGCCGCGCGCCGTGGGCTGGTCGGACGCCTGGATGCAGCAGAGCGCCCGCCACTTTCCTGCCGTCGGTCTGGTGGTGGGCGGCTTCGGCGCGGCCGTGCTGTGGGCCGCGGCGCATGGCTTCTCGGCCCTGATCGCGGTGCTGCTGAGCATGGCCGCGACGGTCTGGATGACCGGCGCGTTTCATGAAGACGGTCTGGCCGACACCTGCGACGGCCTGGGCGGCGCGGTATCGCGCGAGCGGGCGCTGGAGATCATGAAAGACTCGCGCCTGGGCACCTACGGCGCGGTCGGGCTGCTGTTGGTGCTGGCGCTGAAGGCCGCCGCCCTGCACGGCCTGGCGGTGCGCGACTTTGCGGCCGCACTGGCCGCCCTGCCGCTGGCGCACGCGGTGTCGCGCGCCGCGGCGGTGTCGCTGCTGCGCGCCTTGCCCTATGGCGGCGACCGCGAACATGCCAAGGCCAAGCCGCTGGCGCAGCGGCTGGACGGCGTGGGCCCGGCCGTGGTGACGGTGTGGGTGGCGCTTTCCACGGCCGTCGCGGCGCTGTACTGGGACGCCCGCGGCCTGCTCTGGGCCGGTGCGGTCGCCATCGGCGTCACCGTCTTCATGGCCCGATGGCTGCGTCGGCGCCTGGGCGGCCACACCGGCGACGCGCTGGGCGCGACGCAGCAGTTCTGCGAGCTGGGCATCTACCTGGCGCTGCTGGCCTCGTTGTCGCAGCGATGAGCAGCGTGCCCGCGCCGCCATCGATCGAGATCTGGGCCTGGCGCCACCCGCGCGCCATCGGCGCAGCCGGCCGCTGCATCGGCCGCACCGACATCGCCGTCGACCCGCGCAAGGCCCGACGTCTGGCCCACCGCATCCGCGCTGCGGCACGCCGACACGGCCTGCCGCGGGTGGTGACGGTGTCGCCGCTGGAGCGGGCGCGCGCCGTCGGCCGCGTGCTGGCCGGCTGGGGCTGGCATGTGCAGGTCGACGCCCGCCTGCAGGAACTGGACTTCGGTGCCTGGGACGGCCGCCGCTGGGACGACATCGCCTGGGCCGAGGTTCAGGCCTGGCAGGACGAGCTGCTGCATCACCCGCCGGGCGGCGGCGAATCGTTGGCGGGCCTGGTGGCGCGGGTGCAGTCCTGGTGCGCCGGGCAGGCGGACAGTCCACAGTTGGTGGTCAGCCACGGCGGCTGGCTCAACGGGCTGGCACTGTGGCTGTCACTGCCGCAAATTGATTCGCAGGACGGCACCCTGCCATCGCACTTGGCCGCCGCGGACTGGCCGGCGCCGCCAAGACACGGGCAGCTGGTCCGTGCCCGGCTGCAGCCTGTCGCAACGCGCTGACGCGGGACGGCTCGGCGAAGATGATGTCGGCCTGCGTGAACGCGAAACCGAGCCGCAATCTCGGCCGGCAATCGCGACCTGCAATCCAGACTTGCGAACCTGCCCCCGGCACCCGACCCTGCGCACCCGGACCGGTCGGCATCGAAGACCCACCCCGACCCCTGAGGACCCTGCCATGACCGCCTTGCTGCTCTTTGTCGCCTGGTGCCTGCTGCTGGTGATGGCCTGGCCGCTGGCCCTGCTGGTCCTGGTGCTGATGCCGCTGGTGTGGCTGCTGTCGCTGCCGCTGCGGCTGCTCGGCGTCACGGTGGGTGCGGTGTTTGCGCTGCTGCGCGCCATCCTCTACCTGCCGGCGCGACTGCTCGGGTACCGCGGCTGAGCTCGCCTGCCACCCGCGGCGATACTGCCGTTCATGACCCAAGCCCTGCCCCCGATCGAACTCCAGGCCCCGGACATCAGCCGCTGGCGCGATGACCAAAGCGGCGACAGCGGCGGCAGCGGCGTCGACCACGTGCACGTGCTGCAGGCCGCAGCACCCGGCCGTTCGGTGCTGGTGCAGGCGCTGACGCATGGCAACGAGATCTGCGGCGCCATCGCGCTGGACTGGCTGCTGCAGCAGGTGGCCGCCGGCTGGCGCCCCTTGCGCGGCCGCCTGGTGCTGGCCTTCGCCAACACCGCCGCCTACGCCCGCTTCGACCCGGCGGACCCTTTTGCCTCGCGCTGCGTCGATGAAGACCTGAACCGCGTCTGGGGTGACGACGCGCTGGACGGCACGCGCGACTCGGTCGAGTTGCGCCGTGCGCGCGCACTGCGGCCCTTCGTCGATGCCGCCGACTGGCTGCTGGACCTGCATTCGATGGGCGAACCCGGCCGCCCGCTGATGGTGTGCGGCCGTGTGGCCAAGAACGCGGCGCTGGCGTTGCAACTCGGCGTGCCCGAGACCCTGCTCATCGACACCGGTCACCCGGCGGGCCTGCGCATGATCGAGCGCGGCGGTTTCGGCGACCCGGTCAGCCCGCGCCTGGCGCTGCTGATCGAGTGTGGCCAGCACTGGGAGCGCGCCGCCGCCGACGTCGCTATCGACACCCTGGTGCGCTTTCTCGGCCTGGCCGGGATGGCGACGCCCGACTGGGTGGCGGCGCATGTGCGCGTGGCGCCGCCGGCGGTGCAGCGCCTGGTGCGCGTCAGCACGCCGGTGGTGGCGCGCTCGGCCGACTTCCGCTTCCTGGTGCCCATCGTCAATATGGGCGTGGTCGAACGCGCCGGCACAGCGATCGCGCAGGACGGTGAGCAGGTCTGGCGCGCGCCGCACGACGACACCGTGCTGGTGATGCCCGGCCTGCATCACCTGAAGCCCGGTGGCACGGCGGTGCGGCTGGGGCGTTTGGAGCCTTTGCACACGCTGGGCGCGGCCCGAGACGCGGCCTGAAACGGCAACGGCGGCCGGGCCATGAAGCCGCGGCCGCCGTCGTGGCGGGGAAGGTGCCCAGGCCGGGTTGCCGGGACTGACCTGGACTGGGCGGGACTGGCCTGGCCTGGGCTGGCCCCGGACCGTTCCGGACCAGTGCCTCAGCGCACCTGCATCTGCTCGATGCCGGCGATGGCCCAGCTGCCACCGTCGCCCTGCGGCTTGACCAGGTGCCAGACCTCGTCGAAGTCCTCGGGCGTGGCGCCCGCGGCTTCGGCGATCTGACCGCGGTAGCGCACGCTGATGACCTGACGGTCGCCTTCTGTGGCCACGTCCAGTACCTCGGCATCGACCTTGACCACATCGGTGTGTTGCGTGCCGCCGTTGCGGTCCTGCAGGTCCAGACGCAACTCGGCGAACATCTCCGGCGTCGTGAAGCGGCGCAGATCGTCCAGGTCAGACGCGTCGTTGGCCGCCTGCAGGCGAATGAAGATGGCCTTGGCGACGCGCGTGAAACCTTCGCTGTCGAAGGCCGCGGGCACGAACACACGCGGCGCGGCCGGGGTGGCGATGGCTGCGGCGATGGATGCGTTGTTGGCGGCGTTCGCGGCCGTGGCTGGCTCGGAGCCGGCCACGGTCGCATCATCCGCCGACGCCGCGGGCCAGGCCACGGGCTGCGCCGAGGCTGGCTCGGGCACCGAGGCCCGCTGCATCGGCGACCAGGCCTGCGGCTGTCCGCCGGCGCGCTGGGCACCCGCTCCGCCGGCTGCGGCCAGCTTGCCGGCGTTCATGCGGCGCATGACGAAGGCGATGAGCGCAAATGCGGCCACTGCCAGCAGCGCCATCATCAGGAAGTTGGCGAAGGCCGCGCCCATGCCCAGGTGGCTCATCAGCGCCACCAGGCCCAGGCCGGCAGCCAAGCCGGCGATCGGGCCCATCCACGAGCGCTTGCCCGCAGCTGCCGCGGCGCCGGCCGCAGCCGGGGCGGCAGCGGCAGCACCCGGCACGGCCTGTGCGGGGGTGGCGGCATTGCCGGCCGCGTTGCCCGGCTGTGCCGGTGTGGCCGGCGGCGGTGCCGTGCGTTCGGGCATGTTGCGCTGCATGCCCGAAGAGCGCGAACCGCCCAGGCGCTTGGCGTCTGCGATATCGGGCAGGCTCGAAATCACCAGGGCCAGCACCACCGTTCCGATCAACCAGGGTTTCATCGTTTCAGGTCTCCATTGAAGTCGTGGCGTGCGGGCCTCTGGGGCCGGGGTCGCGCGCGTGAAGTCGCAAGTGTGCGGCATCCACGCCTGGGCCCGGCTTGACCCCTGCCGCCGGCGGGTCGATGGCGCCGGCCCCAGGCTGTCGGCCTGCTGCACCGGCCGGCGTGCAGGCATCATGCGCCCCGCGCCGGGGCTGGTCCCGGCGCTTCTCCCGGAGACCGCAGCCCATGACCGTCGCCCTGCTCTGGACCCTGGTGGTGGTGCTGATGGTGGTCGGCCTGGCCGGCACCGTGCTGCCGGCATTGCCGGGCACGGCCTTCGTGCTGGCCGGCATCGTGCTTGGGGCGTGGATCGACGACTTCCAGCGCGTGGGCGGAGTCACTGTGGCCGTCGTCGCCGTGCTGGCGGTGGCCGCCTGGGTGCTGGACTACGTTGCCGGCCTGCTGGGCGCGAAGAAGGCGGGCGCCAGCCGCCAGGCGCTGGTGGGCGCGGCGCTGGGCACCGTGGTGGGTCTGTTCATGGGCATCGTGGGTGTGCTCTTCATGCCGCTGGTGGGTGCGGCGCTGGGTGAATACATCGCGCGGCGCGAGGAAAAGCAGGCGCTGAAGGTGGGCGTGGCCACCTGGCTGGGCCTCATGGCCGGGCTGCTGGCCAAGGTGGTGATCTGCTTCATGATGATCGGCATCTTCGTCGTCGCCCTGCTGTTCTGAGCTTTGCGCCGCGGCCCGACGGGGCAGAATGCGCCCGGATGAACCGGCCTGGCCCGACGTTGCGACGCTTGACCTCCCGGGCCGTGCCGGCCCTGGCCGTGCCCGTGGACGCACCTGTGACCGCACCCCAGGCCGCACCTCGGGCCGAATCCCCGGCCGCAGCCCTGGCCGCATTTTTCGCATTTCTCGCATTCCTTGCCTTGCTGCCCGTGGCCGGCAGCGTGCACGCCCAGGCCGCTGCGGCCTACGACTATGCGTTCGAGCGCGAACTGTTCAAGACCCGCTTCGAGCACGAAGTGGACTTCCGCGCCGCCGCCATCCACGTGGCCTGGGGCGCCGAGGCACTGTGCGACCAGACGACGCAGATCGAGCCCTTCGTGCTGCTGTCGCAGCACGCCATCCGCCGCCGCATGTCGTCCAAGGACATCGAACTGTTTCAGCAGGCCACCGGCATGGACGACAAGTGGCGCGTGGTCTGGACCGACGAGGCCGCGCCGGATGAGATGAAGCCGGGCACCGTCGTCACCGCCATCAACGGCCGCAAGTTGCCCGGCGGTGGCACCAAGTTCGAGATCGGCGCGCTGTTCCGCGGCGGCTCCATGGTGTCCAACGACGACGGCGGTTTCTGGGACGTGATGCTGAAAGCCCGCGCCGAGGCCGCCAAGGGCACGCCGATGATGGTGACGCTGGAAACCAACGAGACCGTCATGGTCGAGACCCAGACCGGCTGCGCCGGCAGCGTCACGGCCAGTTCCTTCGATTCCGAGCCCGACGCCTTCTGGCGCCAGGGCACCGTTCGCGCCAAGATTCCGGCCAACGCCATGCTCGAAGCCAATACACGCGATGAATTTCGCTGGCTGGCGGCGTTCGGCACCTACTTCCAGGCCAGCAAGAGCGCGATCGAGAAGGTGCAGCAGGCCGAGGGCATCAGCAACGGCTTTGTCGTCGGCAAGATCCTGACAATGACGCTGCCTGGCATGGGCATGCTGCTGACGGCGGTGGAGGCCCAGGCCGAGAAGACCATCGTCGTCGACAGCATCGTCGGCAACGCCGACCTGTTTGCCAACGAGGTCGTGGCCTCGCTGGGCGGAGACCCGACCGCGGGCATGCGCCTGTCCGAACGCATGGCCGGCAAGCAGATGAAGGTCGATGCCGTGCTGATGAGCGCCTTCCGCCTGAGCAACGCGGCCGAACACGCGCGGCGCATCAAGCTCATCCAGCAGGCGCAGGCCGACGAGGAAAAACGCGAGACGCTGGCGCAGGAAGCGGCGCAGCGCCAGCCGTTGCCACCGCCTTCAAAGCTGCCGGCGCAGGGGACGCGTTAGGTTCGCCGACGGCACACATCGGACACGCATCGGGGACGTCTCCGACACGCATCTGGGCCGTATGCGGTCGCTTTCCGCCCGGCAAATGCCCCGCCCTCAGGCGCCGACCAGACGCCCCAACCACTCGCGCAGCGCCAGCGTGCAACTCTGCTGGCCCGACAGCGATGGCAACCAGTCCGTGGCGATGGTCGGCCCCGGGTGCGGCAAGCCCATGGGTGCAGCGGTGATGGCGATGCCGCCACCGGTGGCCGCGTCGGCGGCCTCGAAGTTGGCCAGCGCGCGCCGCATGTGGAAGTCGTGGGTGACGAGCACGATGCGGGTGATGCCCGCGGGCCGCAACAGGCTGACCGTGCGCAGCGCGTTCTCGCGCGTGTCGCGCGACTCGCTCTCGGCCCAGCGCAGCGGGCGGCCGAATTCACGTTCGGCGATGCGGGTGGCAATCTCGGCCTCGCTCGGCCCGGCGGGCGCACCATGGCCGAGGCCGCCGCTGAAGGCCACCGGCAGCGCCGTCTCGCGCGACAGCCACAGCCCATAACGCAGCCGCTGCACAGACATCGGCCGCAGGTCGGACATCGCGTATTCCGGCGCCAGCAGCTGGCGTCCGCCGCCCAGCACGACGATGGCGGTTTTCGGGGCGCGCTTCAGGCTGTCGATGTCGGCAAGTCCCAGCGCGCGTGGCGGGGTCAGCAGGACGCGGGTCAGCGCACTGCCCACAGCCTGGGTGGACAGCAGCCACATCCCCGTCAGCGCCACCAGCAGCAGGGTCCAGCCCAGCACGCGCCTGCGCGCCATCTGCCAGGCCCCCACCAGGGCCAGCAGCAGCAAGGGCACCGGGGGCAGCACCAGCACCGTCAGCAACGGCTTGTAGGCCTCCAGGCCCAGGGTGACCAGAAGCTGGTTCATGGGTGGCTGCGGCGGTCGGAGCGATGTGGCTTCAGAAGAAGGCCTGCAGCCCGGTCTGGGCGCGGCCCAGAATCAGCGCGTGCACGTCGTGCGTGCCTTCGTAGGTGTTGACGGTCTCCAGGTTGATCATGTGGCGGATGACGTGGTACTCGTCATGGATGCCGTTACCGCCGTGCATGTCGCGTGCCATGCGTGCGATGTCGAGCGCCTTGCCGCAGCTGTTGCGCTTGATCAGGCTGATCATCTCCGGCGCCGCACGGCCCTCGTCGAGCAATCGTCCGACGCGCAGCACGCCCTGCAGGCCGAGCGTGATCTCGGTCTGCATGTCGGCCAATTTCTTCTGGATCAGCTGGTTCTGCGCCAGCGGCCGGCCGAACTGCTGCCGGTCCAGCGTGTACTGGCGCGCGGCGTGCCAGCAGAACTCGGCCGCGCCGAGGGCGCCCCAGGCGATGCCGAAGCGGGCCTTGTTGAGGCAACCGAAGGGGCCCTTCAGGCCGCTCACGCCGGGCAGCAGGTTCGCCTCGGGCACGAACACGTCGTCCATGACGATCTCGCCGGTGATGCTGGCGCGCAGGCTCATCTTGCCTTCGATCTTGGGTGCCGACAGGCCCTTCATGCCGCGTTCGAGGATGAAGCCGTGGATGCTTTCCTGGCCGCCCGCAGTCCACGAGCCCGTGCCGTCTGCCTCCTCCTTCTTGGCCCAGACGATGAAGACATCGGCGATGGGGCTGTTGGTGATCCACATCTTGCTGCCCTTGAGCAGGTAGCCACCGTCCACAGGGCGTGCACGCGTGAGCATGCCGGCAGGGTCGCTGCCGTGGTTGGGCTCGGTCAGGCCGAAGCAGCCGATCCATTCGCCGGTGGCCAGACGCGGCAGGTACTTCTGGCGCTGGGCATCGCTGCCGTAGGCGTGGATCGGGTGCATCACCAGCGAACTCTGCACGCTCATGGCGCTGCGGTAGCCGGAGTCCACCCGCTCGACCTCGCGCGCCACCAGGCCGTAGCAGACATGGTTCAGCCCGGCGCAGCCGTAGCCTTCGATGGTCGTGCCCAGCAGGCCCAGCGCGCCCATCTCGTTCATGATCTCGCGGTCGAAGCGTTCGTGCCGCGCGGCCATCAGGACGCGGGTCTGCAGGCGTTCCTGGCAATAGGCGTGGGCGGCATCGCGCACGGCGCGTTCGTCGTCTTCGAGCTGGGTGTCGAAGGCGAAGGGGTCATCCCACTGGAACTTGGACGTCATGACTCGGGGCTCCTGATAATCGCCCTGGAGTGTAAGGAAGTCGGCCAGTCTGCCGACGCTGGAGCTCAATCCTGGAGATGCGGCATGAATCAACAAGAAATCACCCTGGGCGGCGGCTGCTTCTGGTGTCTGGAAGCGGTGTACGAGCTCGTGGACGGCGTGGTCGCCGTGCAAAGCGGCTACTGCAACGGGCAGGTGAAGAACCCCAGCTACGCCCAGGTCTGCGAGGGCACCACCGGGCACAACGAGGTGGTGCGCGTGAGCTTCGACGCCGACCGCATCAGCCTGCGCGAAATGCTGGAGATCTTCTTCAACATCCACGACCCGACCACGCTCAACCGCCAGGGCAACGATGTGGGCACCCAGTACCGCAGCGGCATCTACGTGCAAGGCGCTGATCAGGAGGCCGTGGCGCGTGCCGTGCTGGCCGAGGCCCAGGAGGCGCACCGCGGCCGGGTCGTGACCGAGATCGTCGCGCTGGACAACTACTCGGCTGCCGAGGCCTACCACCAGCACTACTTCGCCAATAACCCCGAACAGGGTTACTGCGCTTTCGTGGTGGCGCCCAAGGTGGATAAGTTTCGCCGCACCTTCAAGGCGCGCGTGAAGGCCTGAGGCCTGAGGCCTGAGGCCTGAGGCCTGAGGCCGCTGGCGGCCGCGACTACCGCGTGCCGAGGGTCGACGGCAGCTCGCTGTCTTGAAAGACCGAGTCCATCGCCCGGCGCACCAGTTGCCGGCGCCGCCGGTACCCGGGCTCGGGCCCGCTCAGGGCCGCGAACACCGGTGCGCGCAGCAGCCACAAGCCCACCGGCTCTTCGGTGCAACGCACCTGGGAACGCAGCCCGTCGAAGCGCGGGTCTTGCAGGTCGGCCATGGCCTGGATGAAGCTCAGCTTCAGCTCGACGAAGGCACGGCGTGCTGCCAGGCGGGCGTTTCGATCGCCCGGCATGCCGATGTGCGACTGCGCGGCGGGGGTGCCGTGTTGGAGCTCGGCGGTCTGCATCACAGGCCGCCGAACTGCGAGCGCGGGGCGCGGGTGGGGAAGTGGCGGTTAAGGAGCGCCACCCGGGTTTCGGCTTCGCTCTGCCGGTGGGCCACGCCCACCACGCGGTAGATCTCGGCACGCAGGTGCCACAGCTCGCGCAAGGAATGCGTGCCACGGATGCGGCTGCGCATCGTGTCAGCGTCGTCGCTGTCGATATCGGCCAGCGTGGCCATGAATTCCAGGCGAACGGCGGGCAGGTGGTTCGACGGCGGCGCAGCGTCTTGGGGCGACGGGGCCAGCAGCCAGAACATCATGCGCTGCCAGCCCGAATCCGGTGCCTGGCGCAACGAGGGCGGGCAGACTTCCGTGCGCAGACTGCTGGTCGCCGCTGGCGTCGAGCGGCGGTTCCAGCGGTGCAGAAAACTGAGAGCGTTCATTCCGGGGATATCGGCCAGGTAAGTTCCAAACCTGAGCCGATGGTGGCGCGCCGGGCTGTTCGATGAGCCCGGAGTAAGGGCCGGTTGCCGGGTCAATTCGGGCCTCTGTCCGCCCGGCGGCCTGGCCGCCTGCGCCCGCGCTAGATGCCGGGGTGGTCGATCTTGCGCTGCGCCGTGAACAGCCACCAGGGACGCGGTTCGCCGCCGCGCATGAAATCAACGGCCGCGATGAAGGTGTCGAGCACGCAGGGGTCGTGCCGCTTGCCGGTGGTCGTGCACAAGGCGCGGTAAAGCTGGAACGCGTCACGTTCGGCCAGTTCGGCCGGGTGCTTGATGCCCAGCAGGCGCAGGTCGCCTGCCAGCGAAGGGCCGATGTTGGGCAGTTGTTCGAGCAGCGTGCATTCGGCGGCGGCGCGGGCCTTGCGCAATGGCAGCGCTCGGGGGGGCCGCAGGCTGGTGGCGGGCGGGCGACGGGCCGCACCGGGGCTGGCCGGAGCGCGCGGGGGGACTTCGGCCATGGTTACATCAACATCGTGTTGCGGATCAGACCCACGGCAATGCCTTCGAGCTCGAAGCTCTCGTCGTCAGGGGCCACGACGATGGTCTGGAACTCGGGGTTCTCGGGGATCAGCTCGATGCCGTGACGCGTGCGGCGCAGGCGCTTGACGGTGACCTCGTCGCCCAGCCGCGCCACGACGATCTGGCCGGTCTTGGCTTCCTTGGCTTTCTGCACGGCCAGCAGGTCGCCGTCCATGATGCCGGCGTCGCGCATGCTCATGCCGCGGACCTTGAGCAGGTAGTCCGGGCGGCGCGGGAACATCGAGGCCTCCATCAGGTAGGTCTGGTCGACGTGTTCCTGCGCCAGGATGGGGCTGCCCGCCGCGACACGGCCGACCAGCGGCAGGCTCAGCTGGGCCAGGCTGGGCAGCGGCAGCATGTACTGCTTGCCGTACTGGCTCAGACGCGCCTCGTTCAGCGAACGCAGGGTGTCGGACTTGAGCCGGATGCCGCGCGAGGTGCCGCCCACCAGCTCGATCACGCCCTTGCGGGCCAGGGCCTGCAGATGTTCTTCTGCCGCGTTGGCCGACTTGAAGCCCAGTTCGGCCGCGATCTCGGCGCGCGTGGGCGGAGCGCCGGTGCGCTCGATGGCACTTTGCACGAGGTCCAGAATCTGCTGCTGGCGGGGCGTGAGCTTGGGGCTGTCGATCATGGCGGGCGCTCCTGTTGAGAGCTGGCGTTTTATCCAGTAGCTGTATTTTCATCCATAAAGCACCACGATGGCAAACACCACGCCGCATGTTCTGTTGATCGCCACCGGCGGCACCATCGCCGGCCGGGCTGCCAGCGCGCAAGACAACGTCGCCTACCGGGCCGAACTGGGCGCTGCAGAACTGGTGGCGGCCGTGCCCGCGCTGGCCCGCGTGCCACTGCGCACGGTGCAGCTGGCGCAGATCGACAGCAAGGACATGTCCCATGCGGTCTGGCAGGCGCTGGTGCGTTTGCTGGCGCAGGAACTGGCGCGCGACGACGTGACGGGCGTGGTCATCACGCATGGCACCGACACCCTGGAAGAGACGGCCTTCTTCCTGCAGCGTGTGCTGGCGCCGAGCAAACCCGTGGTGTTGACGGCAGCCATGCGCCCCGCGACTTCGCTGCAAGCCGATGGGCCGCAGAACCTGCTCGACGCCATCACCGTGGCGCAAACGCCCGGAGCCCGTGGCGTGCTTGCCGTGATGGGTGGCCAGGTGCATGCCGGTGACGAGGTGCGCAAGGTCGACAGTTACCGACTGCAGGCCTTCGACTCGGACCCGGCGGGCCCGGTGGCTTTGGTGGAAGAGGGCCTTGTGCTGTCACTGCGGCCCTGGCCAGCGGGGCGGGCTCTGGGCGCGGCCTGCTGCGATCGGCCCCTGGCCGACTGGCCAAGGGTGGCCTGGCTGACCAGCCACGCCGGCTTCGATGCAGCGCTTGTCGATGCGGCCGTGGCCGCGGGATTCCACGGCCTGGTGCTGGCCGGCACAGGCAACGGCACGCTGCACGCCGATCTCGAAGCCGCCGCTGCCCGTGCCGCGACGGCTGGCGTGGCATTTCGGCTGTCCACCCGCTGTGCCAGCGGCCGCGTCGTGGGCTCCGTGCCGCGCCGCACCCCGGTCAGCGCCACCCACAGTGCCGCGCCGGCCCGGGTGGCCCTTCTGCTGGAACTGCTGGCACTGCTGGAACTGCTGGACCCGCCGCCGCCCTGACGCGCGCTGAGAAGGCTCTCAGCCCCGGCGACGCCGCGCCACCGCGGCCACACCCAGCAGGCCGGCCAGCATCAGCGCGTAGGTGCCTGGCTCGGGCACGGGCGTGATCTCGTACAGCGTGGTGCTGCCCAGTGTCGTGAAGTCGCCCGGCGAGGTGTCGCTGGCGATACCCTCGTTGGAGACCAGCAGGTACAACTTGCCGCCGTCCATGAAGGTGGTGACGCCTTCGGCGCGTCTGTCAGCGGTCCCCGCACCGGTCTCGGCCCAGCCTTCGAACGTGGGCGCGGCGGGGTTGGTCACGTCGTAAAGGGCGACTGCGCTGCGTGTCGTGCGCTCCAGACCGATGGCAGCGAAGGTGCGGCCGTTGGCGCTGAAGATGCTCACGCCTTCGGGCTCGACGCCCTTGTCGTCGCTGCGCCCGTCGTCGTACAGGCCGGCGGCGATGGCGCGGGTTTCCAGGTCGTTCTTGCTGTCCCAGACCAGGTCACCGTTGGCGTCGCGGATCGAGAAGGAGCGCCCGCCGAGCGTGATGATTTCGGTCATGTTGGACGCGCTGCCGCTTCCGGTGGCGCCATTGGTGACGATGTTCAGCCGGCTATGGATGCTGCCGATGGTGGTCAGCTCGGTCTTGAGGGGCAGCGGCGCGGCCACGGTGACCGTGTTGGCGCCAAAGCGGCGGATATCGCTGTCGTCGACCGCGGCGTCGCCCTCGTTGGCGAGCACGTAGAACGTCTGGCCGCCGACGCTGTAAGAGGCGATGGCGTCGGGCATGTACAGGCCAAACACCGGCACGGTGCGTGGGTTGATGAAGGTGCCGTTGACGACGGTCGGGCTGTCGCGGTCCGAGGTGTCGATTGCGTTGACGGGCAGGCTGAAGTCTTTCTTGCCCAGCGCCTTGATGCCGGTGATGGTGTTGGTGGTGAGGTCGATGATGGCGACGGCGTTGGCCTCCTGCAGCGTCACATGCGCCTGCAGGCCGTTGGGCGCAACGGCGATGTACTCCGGTTCCAGCGCGACAGAGGTACTGAGTCCCGCGCCGATGCGCACACCGCTGGCTCGCAGCGCGGCCTCCTGGCCGTTCCAGGCTGTGAACCCCAGCGTGGTGACCGCTGACGAGCTGGGCGCCGCGCTATTGAAGCTGATGATGCTGATGCTTCCGGCAGCGTCGATGGTGCCGCCGGCCTGGCGCTCGCCTTCATTGGCCACCAGCAGCTTGGTGCCGTTGGCTGTCCACGTCACCATGTCGGGCACCGAGCCCACCGTGACGAAACCCAGCAGCGCCGCGCCACCGCCGCTGTTGCGGAAGGTCTGCGTGTTGAAAAACTGTACGGTGCCGTCCAGCCCCTTGTTGGCGGCGTTCGCAAACGACATCGCGGCGATGCCGTTGAAGATCGAGATGCTGTTGATCTCGCCAAAGCTCGCGGTGTCAAAAAAGCTGTGCACCGTGCCGTTGAGGTTGAGCAGTTCAACGCCCCGGCCACCGGCCGAGAAGATCGTGCGCGAGACAGGGTCCCAGGCGCTGATTTCCGAAGAAAAATCAGGCGAACTGTTGCTTGCGGTGCCGGTGCTGGTGGTCGACCACAGTTTGCTGATCGACTGGAATGACGCCGAACCCAAGGCCGGAGTGGCTGCAGCTGACAGCAGGACGGCGCTGGCCATCATCGAAAGGCGAAACATCATGGGGATTACGCCGGGGCGCGTTGGTTGGAGGTCAACCAGTGAAGTTAGGGCCGTCTGATGACAGTGCGGTGACACGCACGGCTGTCGGAGGACCGAACGACCCCTTGGGTCGGGGGTGGGTTTGCCCGAGCGCAGAGGCGCGGTCCCCCGGGCCTAGCGCACCGCCTCGGCGGTCAACTTCTCGATCTCGCCTTGCAACGCCAGCCAGCGCTCTTCCAGCGTGGCGACCTCAGCGGCACTGTGATTCAGGCGCCGGCCGATGTCGGCCATCTCGGCCGCGGGCACCTTGCCGCGTGCCAGGCGGGTCTCGAGTTCGGCGCGCTCGCTGGCCAGCGCGGTCAGCCGGGTGTCGATC
>JBBSCX010000032.1:0-16602 GCA_038249905.1 Burkholderiales bacterium | reverse complement strand
GGATCGGGCCATGTCGACGACGGTGACGTCATGCCGTGCCGCCGCCGTGCGCACGGCGGCATGCATCTCGGCGGCGCGGCTGTTCATGAGCGCCGAGACCGGCGGCAGGAAAAACGGCGCATTACCGACGTTGCCCGGCGGCTGCACCAGCACCTGCCCGCCCGGGGCGAGGCTGGCCCGCGCAGCGGCGAAGCTGCGGTCCAGGTCCTGCGCCAGCGCGGCATCACCGGTGCCGCGAATGACGTCATTGCCGCCAACGCTGATGAGGATCAAGTCCCAGCCCGACGGCACCCGCTGGGCGGCTGCCGCCAGCTGGCCCGGCACGTCGCCGAAACGGGCGCCGTCCCGCGAGAGGTTGTGGATGGCCAGCCGCGGGTAGGCGGCGCCCAGCAGTCCGGCCACGCTGAAACTCGGCGCGCTGGCACCGGTGCCCACGCCCGTGCTGTCGCCGACCACCAAGAGCCGCAAGCTCGAATCGCCGGGCCGTTGTTGGAAAGGTTCACTGGCTTGCGCCAGAGAACGGGCTTCGCTCAGCCGCCAGAAGGTGCAGCCGGTTGCAAGCAGTGTCGCCACGCCCACCGCGGTCAGCAGCAACCACCAGGGCCGAAGTGCTCTATTCATGCAGACAGTGTCGCTTCGACTCGGATGTTCTTGCGTCGGTGCGCGCGCCGGGAATCTGTCGGAATTGGCCGACATGTCTTGCCGTGCGCTGCCTACAGCCGCGACCGGCTGCGGGACGCACCATCGGCGTCTGATATGGCGTCTGACCTGGCGTCTGATCTCAACGCTGAGGAAGCCACCATGCCGACCAACGAGTCCCCCGAATACTCTGCCACTGGCCCGCATTCGTCGACCGACCATCACGACAAAGATAACGACGACGACGACGACACCGACAGCCCGGCGCGCGCCACCTCGTTCGGCACGTTCAAGCCGGTGGGTCATGTGATGGTGGGACTGCCCTCCCGCACTGCCTTGCGTGCCCTCAAGTCTGCGCTGAACGAGCCGGGCGTTGCTGGCCAGCCGGCCGACGAACTGACGCCGAGCGAAAGTGTCGACGAGATGCAGGCGCTGATCGACGGGGCCAGCCCGCTGGCGGGCTTCGGCTACGAGATCGCGTTGATGCGCCGCTATCTGGAGCTTTCACGTCAGGGCACGCGCTGGCTCGTCGTGAAGGTCGAAAGCAACGCAGCGGCGCAGCGTGTGGCCGAGTTGGCGAAGGCCCAGGGGGCCACGCTGGCGGCGCACTATGGCCGGCTGACGGTCGAACACCTGATCTGATCGCGGTCGCGCGCAATGACGATTCATTCGCCGGCTCGGCCATGATTTACGACATCGAGCATTCCACCGAATACCGGTTCAATCACCCGGTCGAATTCGGGCTCCACCGTTTGGCCTTTCGGCCCCGCGACGGCCACGACATGCGCGTGCTGGCGACCGGCCTTGACGTGTCGCCACCGGCTCGACGCGTCGATCTCGTGCACGACGTGTACGGCAATTCGGTGGCCCTCATTCACCTCAGCCAGCGCGACAGCAGCCTGCGCATCACCAGTCGCTTCACGGTGGACCACCTCGGTTCGACGGCCTTCGAATTGCCGGCGGCAACCGAGTCGATGTGGATGCCACCGAGCTACAGCGCAGCGGACCGACTGGCATTGACGCCCTTCCTGGTGCCGTCGTTCAAAGACCCCATCCATGCCGTGCGCGCCTGGGCGCAGCCCTTCGCCACCCAGGGCAGCCAGGACGGCGGACCGCGCCAGACCATCGCGCTGATGACGCAGGCCATACGCAGTGGCTTCACCTACACGGTGCGCGAGGAAGAAGGCGTGCAGACGCCGCAGCAGACCTTGGCCTTGCTCAGCGGCGCCTGCCGCGACTTCGCCACCTTGATGATCGACGCCCTGCGCCAACTGGGCATTGCGGCGCGATTCGTGTCGGGCTATCTGTATTCCCCGGCATCGGGGGCCAACCAGGGCGGCGGCGCCACCCATGGCTGGGTGCAGGTGTACCTGCCCGACTGCGGCTGGTTCCCTGTCGACCCCACCAACAACCTGATCGGCGGCAGCGACCTCATCCGTGTCGCATTCGGGCGCGAGGCCTCCGAGGTCGCGCCGCTGTCGGGCGAGTGGTTTGGCGACCCTGGCGACTACGCCGGCATGAGCGTCAACGTGAGCGTCGTCGCACGCGACTGAAGCCTGCCCCCTCAGGGGGCACTCGAGACGATCTTCACCAGCTGGCCGGGCCTCGGCTCGCTGCCGGGAGCAGCCCCGCGGTCGCCATACGCGCCGTTGAGCAAACGCAATTGGCGCTCCGCCGCATCATCCAGCGGCGACTGCCGTGCCAGTTCGGCAAATCCGCCGGCCGGCATCGGCACCAGCTTCAGACGCCACGGCTTCGCGGCGGCCAGCTCGGCACCGGCCAGCGGGCGGAACGACGACTCGGCCGCACGCAGGCCGGGCCGCGCGGCCTGCAACGTGGCGGCGTCGCGCGCCGCCCAACCGAGCAGGAAGACCCGATTCGCCGGGCCGGTGACGAGCGTGGCTTCCAGCGTGCCGACCTGGCCCTGCGCATTGCGCCGCTGACCGCTGAAGTGGGTGGCCGGCAAGCTGCCGCCCAGGGTGAGCTTCTCGATGCGGCCTTCGGTCGCGCCGAGGGTCTTGCGCAGGATCTCGGCGTGGTCGGTGCCGGCATCGGGGGGCATCAGCTTCATCACCAGGCCGGCGTCGCCAGCCGGGTTCATCACCAGCACCTGCTCGGCCGCGTTGACGATGCGCCAGCCGCTCGGCGCGCTCATCGCGATGCCCAGCGGCTCGTGAAAGAAATGGCGGCCGCGCACCACGCCTTGTTCGCGGCCGTCGCCGAAGGTGGTGCCTTCGATCGCGCGCAGATAGCGGGCGCGGGCGTCGTCGTCCCACTTCGGACTGCCGGCTGCCAGTTGTGTGGCCAAGCCGCGGATGTCGGCCAGCCGCTGGTCGTTGCTGGGGTGCGAAGCCAGCCAGTTCGGCGCGCCCGCCGGGGTGCGGCCGGCGGCGCGTGCGACATCGGCGGCGAAACGCTCCTGGTCCTTCAGCACCTGGATCACGTCGATCATGTTCTTCGGGTTGTAGCGCGACTTGGCCAGGTACTCGGCTCCCAGGCGATCGGCCTGCGTCTCGGCCTCGCGCCCATACTTGGCAACGTGGCCGGCAGCCACCGTTTGCGCCGCCTGGCTGGCGACCTGCGCCGCGCCACCGACGCCCGCCGCCTCGAGCAGCACGCCGCCGATGGTGGCTGCCAGCACGCCGACACCGGCGCGTTGTTGGCGGGTCGCCTGCTGCGCACCGTGGCGGGCGGTGACGTGACCGATCTCGTGACCGATCACGCCGGCGAGGTCGGCCTCGCTGTCCAGGTACGCCATCAGCCCGCGGGTGATGTAGATGTAGCCGCCGGGCAGCGCGAAGGCGTTGATGTCCGGGCTGTCGAGCACCGTGAAGGTCCACTTCAGGTTGGCGCGGTGGCTCTGCGCGGCCAGCTTCTGGCCGATGCCGTCGACATAACGCTGCAAGCCCTCGTCGGCGAGCCGGCCGTATTCGGCCAGGATCTGCGGGTGCGCCTTCGCGCCTTGCGCGATCTCGTCGGCCTCCGTCATCGCCGAGCGCTCTGTCTCGCCGGTGACGGGGTTGAGCACCTGCGTCGTGCTGCAGGCCGTCAGCAGCGTCGCCGCGGCGAGCAGCAGGGCAGGGACGAGGCGACTGGAGTGAGCGAGGCTTCTCATCACGTTCGATCCTTCATGGCCGGGAACCGGCGGCTGACAGGCGCATGCTACAGAGTCGACGCTTGTCGAGCCGCCGCGGGCCGGGAGCCGGCTCGGCGGGCTGCCGCGCCCGCGCCCGACAGCTTCGCGGCCGGCTTTCCCGGCAAGCAGGCCCGAGCATGCCCAGGGCCCGCCGTGATGAAAGAACGCCCGGGGTCCTGACAAACTGACACTTGACAAAGTGTACTAGTGCACCCGTACACTAGTGCACATGGACACCCCGATCCAGTTTCAGATCAATACCGGCTCGGCCGAGCCGATCTACCGCCAGCTGATGGATCAGCTGCGCCGGCGGGTGGCGGCCGGGCAGTGGCTGGCCGGCCAGGAATTGCCCTCGGTGCGCGAACTGGCGCTGCTGCTGGCCGTGAACCCGATGACCGTCTCCAAGGCCTACGGGCTGCTCGAACTCGAAGGCCTGCTGGAGCGCCGGCGCGGCCTGCCGATGGTCATCGCCGCCGGCCATGCCGCGCCGGCCCGGGCCCGCGACCGCATCGGGCAGCTGGAGCCCACCTTGCAACGCGCCGCCGCCGAGGCGCAGGAACTCGGCATCCCCAAGCACCAGGCGCTCGCGCTGTTCGAACGTCTGCTGAACGCACCCGCACCCGCACCCGCACCCACCCCCGGATCCCCGCGATGACACCGTCCCTGAACGTGCCCCTGCCCCACAACGACGCCGGCCTCGTGCTCAGCGCTGCTGGCGCCCTGACCGAGGCGGCTCCCAGCATCGAGATCGCCGGCTTGCAACTGGCCTACGCCGGCCGCCCCGTGCTGCAGGGCCTGGACTGGCGGCTGCAGCCCGGGCAGGTGGTCGGCCTGCTGGGCCGCAATGGCGCCGGCAAGACGACATTGCTCGAGGCGCTGCTGGGTTTGCGTGACGCGCAGGCTGGCAGCGTGCGCTTGTTCGGCCAGCCGGCGACGCGGCTCGACGATGCGGCGCGTTCCCGCATCGGCTATGTACCGCAGGCCAGCGACCTGTTCCCGGAACTGCGCGCCGACGAACTGCTGGCCTACTTCCGCAGCTTCTATCCACGCTGGAACACGGCCAAGGTCGAGGGCCTGTTGGCGCGCTGGGCGGTGCCGCGCGACATCGAGATCGGCCGCATGAGCGGCGGCCAGCAGCAGCGGCTGTCGATCATTCGCGCGCTGGCCCACGAGCCCGACCTGCTGGTGCTGGACGAACCGGTGGCCAGCCTGGATCCGCTGGCGCGGCGCGACTTCCTGCGCGAACTGGTCGGGCAGGTGCTGGAGCGCAGCACGACGGTGGTGTTCAGCACCCACATCCTGTCGGACCTGGAGCGCGTGGCCTTCAACGTCGCCTTTCTGAAGGCCGGGCGCATCGCATTGCAGGCGCCGCTGGATGAGTTGCTGGAGGGCACGCGCCTCGTCGGCGGCCCTCGGTCGCAGACTGACGCCCAGACGGACGCACAGACGGACGCACAGACGGACGCCCAGATCGACGCCGTGCCGGGCCTGCAGGTGCTGGGCCGCCAGGGCGGACGCAGCCTGGTACGAATCCAGGACCGCGGCGTGTTTGAGGCCGGGCTGCCGCCACACCTGATGGCGCAGCGTGCCAGCCTCGAAGACCTGTTCGAGGTGCTGACATGAGCCGCGAGGGTCTGCCGAGGGCTTGCGCCCGCTTGGCGCGACCGGCCGCAGGCCGCAGGGTGCCGCAATGAGCGCCACCTCGATGCACACGGCGGTGTGGCGCCAGGCCTGGCAGGTGTGGCGCCATGCCTGGCAGGTGCGGCGCGGCGGGCCCGTCTGGGAGCGGCCGTGGTTGCCGCCGCTGGTGCTGGCCGTGCCGCTGCTGGCGTTCGTGGGCTTCTTGCCGGCGCAAACCGCCATCTGGCTGGCGCTGCTGGGTCTCATCAGCCTGTACTGGCTGTGGTGGCTGCAGGTCGAGGGCCTGGTGCGCCAGAACCGACCGGCGGCGGCGCGCCTGGTGCCGGGCCACGCCACCACGCTGCGTCTGAACCTGCTTTGCCAGGGCCTGCTGATCGCGCTTGCCGCGACCGCGGTCCTCGCCCTGGCCTTCGGGCCGCGGCTGCAGTGGCTGTGGCTGGCGGTGCCGATCGTCGTGCTGACGGCATGGCTGCAGCGCGAGCCCTGGCTGTGGGCGCTGCCGGTGTTGGCCGGGCCCTGGTTTCCGGGCTACCGCCTGGCCGCGGCGGCGGCGGCGCTGCCGCTGGGCGGGCAGTTGATCCTGCTGGCGCTGTCCGGCGGACTGCTGGCGGCCTGCATCGGCGACGGCGGGCCGCTGCACCGCTGGTACGACGCGCGTGGCCAGCGCTGGGCCCGCGCGCGCCAGGCACAGCGCGATGGCCGCGGCGCACCTCCGGCGGCGCTGGGCCCGATCGGCCGCGCCTGGCTGCGCCTGTTCGACTGGCCGCAGCACGTGTGGCGACGTCGCCTGCTGCGCCAGGGTGCGGCGGCGCCCTTGCCGGCCCGGCTGGATCTGGGCCTGGACTTCGGCGGGCGGTGGGCCAGGCTGACATGGATCCTGCTGGTGGTCGGCGCCGGCACGGTGGTCGCTGTGCTGCTGACGGCACGCCAGAACCCGGATGTCTCGGCGCTGCGGTTCATCGATGCCGGCCGCTTCGGCCTGTGCATCGGTCTGTTCACGACCATCGGCAGCACCTTGAACGGCCGGCTGGACAGACTGTGGGGGCGCCGCCGCGAGCAGGCATTGTTGGCGCTGCTGCCGGGTTTGCCGGCAGGCGACATCACGGCGCTGGAGCGCCACTGGCGGCGCGAATACCTGCTGCTGTGGGCCATGGCCACCACCGCGGCGCTGGCGATCACGTCCCAGGGCAGCCCCGGCAGCGTGGACTACGCCGCGGCCTGCGCCGGCGGCTGCCTGCCACTGGTGTGGTGGGCGCAGCACCGCCAGCGCCGGCTGCGCGCCCGGCCCGGCTTCAGCCTGCCGATGCTGGCGCCGCTGGCCATCGCCGGCCTGGCCTGGCCGGTGCAGCAGGCGGGTGTGCCGGGGTGGCTGAGCCTGGGTGCCGGCGCCGTGCTCTGGGCCCTGTGTGCGCTGCACCGCGACGACAGCGTGCTGCGCTTGCCGGTAGGCCGCTGGTGTGGTGCGCCGAACTGTTCTTTACTTATGACAGCCGCTCGTCGGTAGGCTGCAGTCACAAGCCAAAGGCCGGTTCGCGTGTCTGCGGTGCGGGCCCACCGGTGCCTCGACCAGCGCGCGCGGCTGTCGGCCGTCGATCAGCAGCTGACATTCGTTGTGCATCGCGTGCGTGCCTTGGCACGTGATCGGGCCGGCGGGGCACTCTGCTGCGCTCATGTCCCCCGCGACGGGCTTCGCCCGCCGCTCCTCCTTTACTTCGCTGCGCAGAGCGCCCCACCGTCCCGATCGCCAGCAGCGGGGCGTTCGGGCATCGTGCGCAACGAGCAGCAGGTGTGCCGCGGGCAAGGGGTGGCCGACGCAGCGAAGTAAAGGAGGAGCCCAAGGTCCCCCCGGGACCTTGGGCGGGGGACATGAGCGGAGTCGGCCACCCCATGCGCGTGGCTGCGATACCGCCCGCACGCGACCGACGGCTCCTGGCCGATGGGTGCCCGCCAGACCGCTTCGGTGACCGGTCTGACGCCACCAACGGCGGGTGGTCCCTGGTGGCCCACGACACCAGAAACCGAAGGAGCGTCTACCCAGGCGCTCAGCTGCGAGGACCTCGAGCGCCCCACATTGGAGTCGACGAAGCAAGGTCGACAGCGCACGGTCAACACGCACGGCCAGGGTACCCACTTAAACTCCGTCGGCCGCTTTCTGCCGCCCATGCCATCGCTTTCCAGCCCGCTGCCCAGTCCGTTGTCCAGCCTGCAATCCCTCGCCCTGCGAGGTTCGCTGCACCTGCAGCCGGCGTCGGTTTCATGCAGCCACACTGAAATGCCATGGGCCTGAACGAAGACTGGCGCAGCCGCAGCCTGGCTGCCGTGTGGCACCCTTGCACGCAGATGAAATTGCACGCGCCCGCGGGCGCCGCGCAGCCCCTGGTGCCGATCGCCAGCGCCCAGGGCGTCTGGCTGCACGACTACGAGGGCCGGCGGCTGCTGGACGGCATCAGCTCGTGGTGGGTGAACCTGTTCGGCCACAACCACCCGGCCATCCGTGAAGCGCTGACGGATCAGCTGTCGCGGCTGGACCACGTGATGCTGGCCGGCTTCACCCACGCGCCGGTGGTCGAGCTGTCCGAACGCCTGGCCGCGCTGACCGGTCTGGGCCATGCGTTTTATGCCAGCGATGGCGCGGCGGCGACCGAAATCGCGCTGAAGATGAGCGCGCACCACTGGCGCAATGCGGGCCGTCCGGACAAGTGCCGATTCGTGGGTGTGGCCGGCGGTTACCACGGCGAAACCGTCGGCGCGCTGGCCGTCACCGACATCCCGCTGTTCCGCCAGGCCTATGCACCCTTGCTGCGGCTGGCCGCCACCGTGCCCAGCCCCGACGCGCGCGGGGCCGCGAGTGGCGGCAGTGGCGAGGGCGCTGAGGACGCCGCCGCGGTCGCCGAACGGGCTGCCGCCGCCCTGGGTGTGTGGCTGGCCGAGCACCACGCCCAGACGGCCGCGTTCATCGTCGAGCCGCTGGTGCAGTGCGCCGCCGGCATGGCCATGCACCATCCGCTGTACCTGCGGCGGGTGCGCGAACTGTGCACACGCTACGAGGTGCATTTGGTGGTGGACGAGATCGCGGTCGGCTTCGGCCGCACCGGCAGCATGTTCGCGCACCACCAGGCCGACATCCGGCCCGATTTCATCTGCCTGTCCAAGGGCCTGACCGGCGGCACATTGCCCTTGTCGGCGGTGCTGTGCACCGACGCCGTCTACGCTGCCTTCTACGACGACGAGGTGGCGCGCGGTTTCCTGCATTCGCACAGCTACACCGGCAACCCGTTGGCCTGCCGCGCCGCGCTGGCCACACTGGACCTGTTCGCGCAGACCGACGCATTGCGCCGCAACCTCGAAGTGGCCGCGCGCCTGGCGGCGCAGTTCGAGCCGCTGACACGCCATCCGCGCGTCAGGCACGCACGCCAGCAGGGCATGATCTTCGCGTGGGACATTGCCAGCAGCCTGCCCGACTTTGCCCGCCGCTATGCGCGCCACGCGCTGGCCCATGGCGTGCTGCTGCGGCCCATCGGCCACACGCTTTACGTCATGCCGCCCTATGTGATTTCGGCCGACGAAGGCGAGCATCTGGCGCGCGGCGCAATGGCGGCCTTGGCGGACACTTTGGCTGAAGAAACCGGCGGCGCGGCCCGCAGCGGCGGAGGAGTGGATGGTGTCTGAACCGCGTTGTCTCTTCGTCACCGGCACCGACACCGGCGTCGGCAAAACGCTCGTCAGCGCCGCGCTGCTGCACACGCTGGCGCGGCGTCATGCGCGCGTGGTGGGCATGAAGCCGGTGGCCGCCGGGCTGGAGTGGGTGGACGGGGCCTGGGTCAGCACCGACGCGATGGCGCTGCGCGCAGCGTCCACCGTGCGGGTGCCGCCAGAGCTTGACAACCCGGTGGCGCTGCCCGACCCGGTGTCGCCCCACATCGCCGCGGCGCGCGCGGGCCGACAGGTGGGCGTGGCCGAGTTGCTGGCCGCGCAGCGCGCCCTGGCGGGGCTGGCCGATGTGGTGCTGGTCGAAGGGGCGGGCGGCTGGCGGGTGCCGCTGAACGACACCGAGACGCTGGCCGACCTGGCGCGTGCATTGGCCGCGCCCGTGGTGCTGGTGGTGGGCCTGCGCCTGGGCTGCCTGAACCATGCGCTGCTCAGCGCCGAAGCCATCCGCGCCGATGGCCTGACGCTGGCCGGCTGGGTGGCCAACAGCATCGACCCGGCCATGGCGTGCCGCGACGAGAACATCGAGACGCTGCGCCAGCGCCTGCACGCGCCGCTGCTCGGCGTTCTGCCTTGGTCCCCGGCGCCCGACGCCCGCCTCATCAGCCTGCAATTGCCCGCAAGCTGGTGATGCTGGCGGCGCCTTGCCACCCCCAAACATGGTCGTCATCGCCGCTGGAAACCGCCCCTGGTAACCGCAGGCCTTGCTGCTACGCTCTGCGCACAAGCGCGTTCGACGCAGCGCCGATGGACAAAAATGCATGGCAGAGGGTGGGTCTTCCGAGGAGGCGCAGCAGCCGGGCGTGACGGTGGCCGACACGCCCGTCGCGCATCCCACCGACGGCTGGGTGCTGACGCTGGACCTGGCCGACCCCTCGCGCTTGTTGGCCGTGCTGAGCGACGGCCGCTGGGGTTGCGCGGTGGCCGAAGCCGCCTGGCCCCCGGCCGGCCCGCGGGCCCTGCCGGACATCCTGTCAAGCGCGCTGTCGCGCCTGGGCGCAGCCGCACTGCGCCTGCAGCTGCGAGGCGTGCTCGACGCCTGGCCCTGGGAACATGAACTCGAAACCGCTGCCGGCCCGCGGCCCACGGCGCGCTACCTGACCGACCTGCCGCCGGCCGCCGTGGCCTCGCCACCGACGCCATTGGTGGCCGTTGCCGGCACGGCCGACGCCCATGTGGCGCTGGTGCAGGCGGCGCGCGCGCAGCAGCGCCCCTTGGTGATGGCCGACCCCGGCCTGCCGGCGACACAGCGGGTGGCGCTGGAGCGCAGCCTGCGCCGTCACTGGCGCGACCCCTTGCTGCTGTCGCAGGCGCTGGCACGGGCGCTGCTGCAGCTGGGCCTGCCCGCCGGCTGCTGCCGCCTGTACGGCGACGGCCGCGCCCAACTGGCCGACACCGAACAGGGCTGGCGCCCGGTCACCGCGCTCAGCATCGATTTGGTGGGGTCCACACAGCTGCTGCGTACGCTGGGCGCCGAGGCCTACGCGTACCGCCTGCAGGCTTACCACGAGCGCTGCCGCGAGGTCATCCTGCGCCTGCACGGTTCGCTGGATACGCCGCAGGGCGACGATGGCCTGATGGGCTACTTCGGCTTTCCGTTGGCGGTGGAAGATGCGGCGACGCGCGCACTCGGCGCCGCCTGGCAGCTGTCCGCCGGCATGGCCGACCTGGGACTGCAGGTGCGCATCGGCGTGGCCTCGGGCCAGGTGGCCGTCAGCGCGCAGCAGGCTTTCGGCCCCGAGGTGCATCTGGCGGCGCGCCTGTGTGCGGCGGCGCGGCCGGGCCAGGTGCTGGTGGCGCCGTCGACGCGCGACCGCATCGGCCCGGGCGTGTTGCTGGAGGCCTGCGGCGAAGACCTGCAGCTGAAGGACTTCGGCGGCCTGAAGTCCATCTACTGCCTGGTCGGGCTGGACGCGGACGCCGCCGGCCGTCCGGTGCGCGCCGGCACGGCGGCCCGCTTCGTCGGCCGCGACCATGAACTGACCCAGTTGCGCGGCGCCTGGGCCGCTGCCTGCGAAGGGCAGCTGCAGTGGTGCGTGGTGCAGGGCGAGGCCGGCATCGGCAAGTCACGCCTGCTGCACGAGTTCTCGCGCGAATTGCGCGCGCAGGGCCAGCGCTGCCTGGCGCTGGCCGGGCAGGCGCAGGCCGGCAGCAGCCCCTATGCAGCGGTGGTGGACGCGCTGCGCCAGCACTGGGCCATCGACGCCGGCACCGACCCCGCACGGCTGCGGCGCCAGCTGGTCGGGCAACTGCCCGGTCACGACGGCCCCGGCCTGGGCTCCGGTCTGGGCTCCGGACATTCGGAAGATCTGGAAGCGCTGGCGCGCCTGCTGACGGTCTCGGGCGGCCCCGAGGCCGCCGCCCCGGGCGGCGAGGCACGGCCCGTGGGCGATCTGCTGCTGGACGTGCTGCTGGCGCAGGTCGAGCCTGGCCCGCTGTGCCTGCTGGTGGACGACGCGCACTGGCTCGACCCCTCCAGCATCGAAGTGCTGCGCCGGCTGCGCCAGGCCTGCGCCGGGCGGCCGCTGATGGTGCTGCTGGGCGAGCGCAGCGGCGCAGGCCGCGCACTGACCCTGATCAGCGACGCGGCGCTGGAACTGCAGGGTCTGGACGAGGCCGACGCCGGCGCTCTGGCGGCCGAATTGGGCGCGGCGCTGCCCGAGGCGGTGCGGCGGCACATCGTCGAGCGCGCCGAGGGCTTCCCGCTGTACCTGGAAGAGTCGCTGCGCATGATCAGCCGGCGCGAGGACGGGCGGCGCCATGATGGTGCTGCGGACGGCAATGTGGACAGCCTGCCGCCGGGCATCGGCACGCCGCAGCAGATCGACGCGCTGCCCGCCACGCTGCATGACCTGCTGATGGTGCGCCTGGACGAGCTGGGGCCCGACCGCGCGCTGGCGCAGATGGCGTCGGTGCTGGGGCGTGAATTCAGTGCCGAACACCTGGAGGCCCTGCTCGAGCAGGACGACGCCTTCGTCGTGCGCGCGCGCCGGCAGGGCAGTCTCGGGTCGCTGCTGGAAAGCGGGCTGCTGCAGGCGCTGGATGGCGCGCTGCCGGGCTATCGCTTCAAACACGCGCTGATCCGCGACGCCGCCTACGGCTCGCTGTGGACGCACGACCGCGGGCGCCTGCACGGCCTGTGCGCCGAGCTCATCGAGCGCTGCACGCCGGGCCTGGCGCGCCAGCGCCCCGAGCATGTGGCGCACCACCTCGAAGCCGCCGGCCGCAGCGACGCGGCGCGGCGCGCCTGGGCCGCCGCGGCCAAGCTGTCGGCCGCGCGCCAGGCCCACCCCGAGACACTGGCGCTGGCGCAGCGCGCGCTGGCGCTGCATGCGCAGCTGCCCGAAGACGCATCGCGCGCGCGCGACGCGATGCAGCTGCATCTGCTGGTGGCGTCGGCGCAGATCGCGCTGCAGGGCTATGGCAGCGCCGAGGTCGAGGCCGCCTACCAGGCCGCCGAACGCGCTGGCAGCGCACTGGCCGGCGCGGCGCACACGCTGCGCATCCGGCTCGGGCTGGAGGCCTGCTACGTGATGCGCGGCGACCTGAAGCGTGCCGCCGAACTGGCTGCGCAGGCGGTGGCCACTACCGACTGGGCGCAGGACGAGCGCCTGGCGCTGCAGGCGCGCTGGGCCCAGGCCAACGTGCACTTCCACCAGGGCGAGACGGCCGCCGCGCTGGCCGGCTTCGACGACTGCCTGGCGCACTACCGCCCCGAGCTGCACCGGCGCAGCAGCGTACAGGACACGGCCGTGATGTGCCTGGGCTATTCGTCGTGGATCCACTTCGAGCTGGGCCAGGCCGACGAGGCACTGCGCCGCATCGACCGCATGCTGGCGCTGGCCGACACGCTGCAGCACCCCTTCAGCACCGGCGTGGCGCTGGGCTTTGCGGCCAGCGTCAAGCGGCTGTGCGGCGACAGCGAGGCCGCCTGGCCGCACGCGCAGGAAGCCGTGCGCATCTGCGAACGTGGCGGCTTCCAGGTCTGGCTGGCGCATGCCTGGATGGCTCGCGGGCAGCTGCGCGCCGACCGCGGCGACACGCACGGCGGCGACGACGACATGCAGCGCGGCTACGCGCTGTGGCACGGCGGCGGCGCACGCATTTCGTGCGCCACCTACCTGGTGACGCGCGCCGAGCTGCTGCTGCGCCAGGGCCGCACCGACAGCGCCGAAAGCACGCTGGCCGAGGCCTGGCGCATCAGCGAACAAATCGGCGAGCACCACTACCAGGCCGAACTGCTGCGCCTGCAGGGCCTGGCCGCGTGGCAATCCGCGCAGGCCGGGCAGCAGGCGCGCGCCGCGCACACGCTGGGCCTGGCACTCGAGCTGGCCACGCGCCAGCGCAAGCCCGGCCTGGCGCTGCGCTGCGCGCTGTCTCTGGGCGCGCTGCAGGCCGCGCAGGGTGAGTTCAAGGCGCCCGTGCAGCGCCTGCAGGGCCTGCTGCCGGCGCTGGCGCAGCACGGCCAAAGCCGCGACCAACGCTGGGCGCAGCAGGCGCTGGCCGCCTGGCAGGCCGGCGTGGCCTTCGACAGCGCCGAACACAGCCCCTGGGAGCCGCGATGAAGCGAAGCCGGTATTACAAGAGGCCGAAGTTCGACCTTGCCGAGCTGACGAAGCTGACCCACGACGAAGAGCGCAGCCGCCTGATCTTCGACTGGTGGTGCGACGACGCCGACCGGCTGGCAGGGATCCGGCAACTGGGCGGTGATGTGGTGCTGCGCAGCCGCGCCCCGCGCCAGGACGATCCGGCCCCGCCGATCACCGACCCGGCGCCGCAAGGCTTTCGCGAGGTGCGGCTGCTGTACCGGGAGGCCGACATCGCCCAGGCGCTGACCGACCCCGCGAACTTCAGCAATCTGCCCTATGCCGCGCTGGGCGGCGCCAGCTTCCTGCTGGGGCTGGACCCGGGGCCGGGCTACGGCGGCCACGACTGGCATGCCGAGCAGAGCGCGCTGGTGCAAGCCGCCCTGGGCACCTACACGGCGCCGGGCCTGGAGAAGCTGGCCACGCTGGCCGTCGAGCAGGCAGCGCTGACACAGCTGACCGCCGACGACTTCGACCTCGCCGCCTTCGCCGAGCAGGCCGCTTTGCGCTACTTCGGGCAGCTGTACGGCTACGCCTACTCCGACCACGGGCTGCTCGAAGAGGCCTCGCGCAGCACCTATCGCGCGCTGCAGTACCTGGCAGTGGGCCAGCACTTCGTCACCGAGCCCGCCACGCTACCCGCGGCGCAACAGGCCCTGGGGCGCCTGGTGGACCGCACGTCCGACCTGATGGACGAGTACACACGCCGAGCGCGCTCGCCGCGTCGCTATGGCTGGGAGCCGATGAAAGACTGGCCTGAGCGCGTGCAGCCTTGGAGCGAGATCGGCCTGACGCTGCCGCTGGGCGAGCCGCTGCTGAAGTTGCTGCCCGGGTTGAAGACGCAGCCGCCGCCACTCACGCTGCCGGGCGCACCCCCGCCGCCGCCATCCCTGCCGGACGCGCCCCCGCCGAAGTTCCAACTGAGCGGCCGCGACCGCGCCGTGGTGGCCGCCACGCTGCTGGCAGGCACGCTGGGCAATGTGCAGACGGCGGTGTGCCTTGTGGTGCAGGCGCTGCTTACCCAAGAGCAGACGCAGCAGCCGTCCCCAATGCCGGCCTACGACCTGAAGTCGCTGGCGATGATGAGCGACACGGCGCTGCTGGCCTGGCTGACGCCGAAGCTGCCGGGGTGGCTGGCCCAACACCCGCCCGTGCCGGTGCTGCCGCGCCGCACACGGAAGGGCGACCAGCCCATCGTGTTGAATGGCGGCGGCACGCTGCCGGCCGATACCGACTGCCTGCTGCTGCTGGAAGCCGTGCAGGGCTGCCCGCACGTCTGGGGCCAGGCCCAGGTCGGTACCAAGAAGGCGCCGCACGCCTGCCTGGGCCAGGACCTGGCCAGGCCACTGATCCTGGCGCTGCTGCGCCACACCTTGAAGCTGCGCGGCCTGAAGAGCGCGCTCGACCCGCTGACCGGCGAACGCCTGGAAGTCGAACGCCTGTGGGGCTTTGCCGCCACAAGTTATCCGCTGCACTTCGACCGCGACCGCATGCGCAAGCAGAGCAACCTCATCGTCTCGATGCGTGTGAAGGCACCGGTGGCCGACAACGCGCCGAAGCTGCGCCGTCTTGTGGCCGCGGCCGTGCCGCGCATCGAACACGCGCTGACGGGTTTCGGCGGCGTGCACTTCGCGTGGTTCGAGTTCAACGAAGACGAAACCCAGCTCACACTGCGCACCATCTACGACGGCCCGCTCGAGGCCTACCTGAAGCACTTCGCGCTTCGCGTCGGCGACCTGTTCGACGGCCTCTTCGAATACCTGGAAGGCGCGCCGCAGCGCCCGGTGGCCGAACATCCGGAAGACTTCGTCGAGACCATCCGCCGCCACAACCGCGCGCCGCTGGCGGGCTATCTGTACAGCGCCTACCCGAGCGTCGGTGCCAGCCTGGTGCGGGACAAGCTCCCATGACGCTGCACGACGTGCAGAGCCTGGTGCTGCGGCCGCCGCAGTGCCATGGCGTGGCTCACCTCATCCTGCGCGTGCCGGAAGGGCGCGGGCACACCGCTGCTGCGCTGCTGTCGCGCCTGGAACCATCCTTCGGCACGCAGCCGCGCGAGCAGCCTGGTACGCAGCCGGCGCTGAGCATCGGCTTCACCTACGCCGGCCTGGAAGCACTGGGCGTGCCCGACAGCTACCTGCGCGTGTTCGGCCGCCGCGCGCGCGCCTACACGCTGGGGGCGGTGCGGCGCAGCGTGCTGCTGGGCGACGGGGGTGAGAGCGGGGCGCCGAACTGGCGGCCCGAGTTTGCGCAACACCATGCGCATGTGGTGCTCAGCTGGCACGGTGACCCCGGTGCCGCCCGACAGCAGGCGTGCTGGTTCACAGCCCGTTGGCTGGCGGCCTTCCGCAGCTTGCGGCGCGGGCGCGGCGCGCGCCCGTCGACGCGGCCGCCGCCAGAGTGGCCGCCGCTGGCGCACCGCCTGCTCGAAGGCGAACACCTGGCTGCACCGCCGGGGGGCTCGGGCCATTGGATCCACTTCGGCTTTCGCGACGGCCTCAGCGAGATCAACATCGAACCCGACCGGCCTCCCGCCGATAAGGGCGAAGCACCGGACCGGCGCGACCACGCCCCCGGCGCCTTGCTGCTGGGCGAGATCGACGACGTCGGCAGCAACTTGTACGCACTGCCGACGGCACCCGACAAGGTGCGCGAGTTCTTCCGCCACAGCAGCTTCGGCGTGCTGCGAAAAATGGAACAGAACCTGGACGCCTTCGAAAATCAGATCGGCGTCTGGCAGACCGCGCTGGCCGGCCAATATTCAGAGCCGGTTTCGCGCGACTTCGTCAAGGCCAAGCTCTGCGGCCGCTGGCCCAGTGGCGAACAGTTGCTGCCGGGTGATCTGGTACCCACCGGCAGCCTGGTGCTGGATTTGAAGAGAGACCCGCACGG